>DASQDS010000827.1:0-8015 GCA_035634075.1 Pilimelia sp.
GGCTACGGCGGCGGATACGACGCCCGGGCCGAGCAGGCCGGCGGTTACGACGCTCCGGCCGAGCGGGGCGGCGGTTACGCCGCCCCGGCAGGCCCGACCGGCGGATACGCCGCCCCGGCAGGTCCGGCTGGCGGTTACGCCGCACCGGCCGGCCCGGCTGGCGGTTACGACGGTTTCGCGAGCCCGGCCGGTGGCTACGACGGCTCGTCGACTCGGGGCGGCGGTTACGACGGTCCCGGCCAGCGCGGCGGGGAACGCTACGACGAGCCGACCGGCCTGTTCGGCGGGTCCACCGGTTACCCGCCCGCGCCGGCGGCTCCCGACGCGGGCCCGGACACCGGCCGTGGTTACGGTGCCCCAGCCGGCGCACCCGGCGGCGGCTACGGCGGCCCGCCCTCCGGCGCGCCGGGCGGCGGCTACGAACAGGGCGGCTACGAACCCCGCGGTGGCGGCTACGGCGGCAACGCCGGTTACGACAGTGCCCCCCCGGCCGGCTACGACGGCCCGCCGGGACGGGGCGCCCCGTACGGCTACGACGCCCCGCAGCAGCCCGCCGGCGGCTACGGCACCCCCGGCAGCGGTGACCCGCGGGGCTACGACAACCCCCGCGGCGGCCAGTACGACGAGCGGGACGACCCGCCGTCGCGGCACTCCGGCGGTCGATCCGACCGCCGCCCCCTCGACTGGCTGGACGACTAGGCCGCACGTCAACAACCGTTGGTGCAGCCCCAATGGCGCACCAGGGAATTTTGATCGACGCGTGTCATGCCGGACCCGGTCCCACCGTCGGTCCGGTCATCGTCCACGCTCCGAGGCCCACCCCGGCACCGGCCGATCAAGGGATCCGTGCCACGACACGTCGGTCGCCCTGGCACCGAACCCTTGATCACGCCGGCCGGGGTGGGGGTCGGTCGGCCGCTACGGTGTACCCGGGTTAGGAGTGGGGGGCCTCGTCGCCCGACGCCTCGGGAACCTGCTCCGGCTCGCCACCGGACTCGTCGGCGCTCGCGGATCGCCGTCGCCTGGCGGAGGTCGTCGCCCGGCCGGGCTTCCGCGGCTCCGTGACACCGGCATCGGCATCGGCATCGGCGCTGGTTACCGCCGCGCCCGCGGCGTCGGCGGGCGTTGCCGTCGTGCCGGGTGCCGTGGCCTCGGCCGCCGCCACTGCGGCCGCCTGGCCGAACAACTCCGGCAGGGTCGCGGTGTACGCGGTGCGCAGCTCGTCGAGGCCGATGCTGAACTGGTCGCGCACGTCGAGCGCAGCCACCGACGAGTCGACCACGCCGATCACCGTCCACGGCAGCCCGCGCTCCTCGCACAGACCGGCGAACGCCTTCTCGTGGCCGCGGGGCACGGACACGATCGCCCGCCCGGCGGACTCGGAGAACAGGAAGACGAAGGGACCGGAGCCGTCGGCGAACTCGTCCGGCACCGCGATCCGGGCGCCCTTGCCCCGCCGCAGGCAGGATTCCGCCAGCGCCTGCGCCAGGCCGCCGTCGGAGAGGTCGTGGGCGGCCGTGATGTGGCCGACCCGCGCCGCCTCGGCGAGCACGCCGGCGAGCACGCGCTCTCGGGCAAGGTCCACCCGAGGCGGTTCCCCACCGAGGTGTTCGTGGGTGACCCACGCCCATTCGGAGCCGGAGAGCTCGACCCGGGTGTCGCCCAGCAGCACGATCGCGTCGCCGTCGGACGTGAAGCCCATCGGCACCCGCTGGGCAACGTCCTCCAGCACGCCGAGGACGCCGACGACCGGGGTGGGGTGGATCGCCGCCGCGCCGGTCTGGTTGTAGAAGCTGACGTTCCCCCCCGTGACGGGGATGCCGAGCTCGAGGCAGCCGTCCGCGAGCCCGCGCACCGCCTCGGCGAACTGCCACATGACCGCCGGGTCCTCCGGCGAGCCGAAGTTCAGGCAGTTCGTGACGGCGAGGGGCACGGCGCCGCTGACGGCGACATTGCGGTACGACTCGGCCAGGGCCAGCTTCGCCCCGGTGTAGGGGTCGAGCCTCGCGTAGCGGCCGTTCCCGTCGACGGACAGCGCGACGCCCAGGCCGGTCTGCTCGTCGATCCGGATGATCCCGGCGTCCTCGGGCTGCGCCAGGACGGTGTTGCCCAGCACGTACCTGTCGTACTGCTCGGTGACCCACGTCCGGTCGCACAGGTTGGGTGAGGCAACCATGCGCAGCAGGGTCTCCCGCAGCTCGGCCCCGGTGGTCGGCCGCGGGAGCGTCTCGGCGTGGTCGGCGCGGAGCAGGATCAGATCGGCCGGCTCCCGCATGGGGCGCGCGTACACCGGCCCGTCGTCGGCCAGCGACCCCGGCGGCACGTCGACGACCGTGTGATCCTGCCACGTGATCACCAGCCGGCCCGGCTCGTCGCCCTCGCCCCGCTCGGTGACCTCGCCGATAGCGGTGGCCAGGACGCCCCACTTCTCCGCGGTCTTGAGCACCGAGGGCAGCTTGTCGGGCTCGACGATCAGCAGCATCCGCTCCTGGGACTCGCTGGCCAGGATCTCGTGCGCCTCCATCGACGGCTCGCGCAGCGGCACCCGCTCCAGCACCACCCGCATGCCGGTGCCGGCGGCGGCGGCCGTCTCCGTCAGGGCGCAGGTGAGCCCCGCGCCGCCCAGGTCCTGGATGCCCACGACCAGACGGGCGTCGTACAGCTCGAGGCACGCCTCGATCAGCAGCTTCTCGGTGAACGGGTCGCCCACCTGGACCGACGGCCGCCGCTGCTCGCTGGCCTCGTCGAAGGTGGCGCTGGCGAGCACCGAGACCCCGCCGATGCCGTCCCGGCCCGTCTTGGCGCCCATCAGCACGACGACGTTGCCGGCGCCGGCCGCGGCCTTGTTCTGCAGGCGGTCGACCGGCAGCACGCCGATGCACAGCGCGTTGACCAGCGGGTTGCCCTGGTAGCACGGGTCGAAGACGACCTCGCCGCCGATGTTGGGCAGGCCGAGGCAGTTGCCGTACCCGCCGACCCCGGCCACGACGCCGGGCAGCACCCGCGCGGTGTCGGGGTGATCGGCGGCGCCGAACCGCAGCGGGTCCATCACGGCGACCGGCCGGGCACCCATTGCCAGGATGTCGCGGACGATGCCGCCGACGCCGGTCGCCGCGCCCTGGTACGGCTCGACGAAGCTCGGGTGGTTGTGCGACTCGACCTTGAAGGTCACCGCCAACCGGTCCGACACCTGGATGACGCCCGCGTTCTCGCCGATGCCCGCCAGCAGCCGGTCGCTGTGCGGGGCCTTCTGCCCGAACTGGCGCAGGTGCACCTTGCTCGACTTGTAGGAGCAGTGCTCGCTCCACATGATCGAATACATCGCCAGCTCGGACTGGGTCGGCCGGCGGCCGAGGATCTGCCGGATCCGGTCGTACTCGTCCTCCCGGAGCCCCAGCTCGGCGTAGGGCTGGAGCTCGTGGGGCGTGGCGACGGCCCGCTGCACGGTGTCCGGCTGGCCGGCGAAGTCGTCGGCGCCGTCCAACCCCGCTTCGGCGGCGTCGGTTTGCGCGGTCATGCGACGGACCCGCGGGCGTGCGCGGGTTCGCGCGCCGCCGCCGCGGCCGGCACGCCGGCCAGGTGCTTCAGGATCGAGGTGAAGAACCCGAGGCCGTCCAGGGAGGGGCCGGTGAGGGCCTCCACGGCGTGCTCCGGGTGCGGCATGATGCCGACGACGTTGCCGGCCTCGTTCGTGATCGCGGCGATGTCCCGCTGGGACCCGTTGGGGTTGCCGCCCAGGTAGCGCGCCACCACCCGGCCGGTCGCCTCCAGCTCGTCGAGCGTGCGCTGGTCGGCCACGTAGCAGCCCTCGCCGTTCTTCACGGGGATCAGCAGCTCCTGGCCGGGCGCGTACGAGTTGGTGAAGGCCGTCGCGGTCGAGTCGATGCGCAGCAGCTGGTCACGGTTGCGGAAGTGCAGGTGCTGGTTGCGGGTCAGCGCCCCGGGCAGCAGGTGCGCCTCGCACAGGATCTGGAAGCCGTTGCAGATGCCCAGCACCGGCAGGCCGCCGCGCGCGCCGTCGGCGATGGACTCCATCACCGGCGCGAAGCGGGCGATCGCCCCGGTGCGCAGGTAGTCGCCGTAGGAGAACCCGCCGGGCAGCACGACCGCGTCGACGCGGTGCAGGTCGGCGTCGGCGTGCCAGAGGCGCACGGCCTCGCCGCCGGCGAGGCGCACCGCACGGGCCGCGTCCCCGTCGTCCAGCGAACCCGGGAACGTGACGACCCCGATCCGCGCGGTCATGCGGCCGCGTCCTCGGCGACGTGGATCGTGTAGTCCTCGATCACGGGGTTGGCCAGCAACTTGTCGGCGATCTCCCGGGCCCTGTCCAGGTCCGGCTCGCCGGTGAACTCGATCTCGATCCGGCGACCGATCCGCACGGAATCGACGTCGGTGACCCCGAGCCGGGGGAGCGCGTTCGCAACGGCCTGGCCCTGCGGGTCGAGAATTTCGGGCTTGAGCATGACGTCTACGACGACGCGGGCCACTCCGGCACTCCTGACTCAGTCCTGCTTATGTGCGGGTTACACGTGTGTGGAGCGCTACCAGCCTACCCGGCATGCCATGATCTGATCGGGCCGGGTTGCGCGGCGAGGCCGTCGTCACAGCGCGGATGCGACTGGCGCGGCGCGGGTCACAGCGCGGAGATGACCGTCACCGTCGCCAGCACGCCGCAGACGCCGGCGGCCACGTACCGCACCAGCGAGAGCCGGACGCGGCGCAGCAGCCAGCGGCCGAGCAGCACGGCGGCGCCCGAGACGGCGGCGAGGGCCGCCCACGAGCCGAGGAATACGGGCAGGGCCGGCTTGCCGCTGGCGACCAGCCCCGCGGTGAGCAGCTGGGAGAGGTCTCCCCACTCCGCCGTGAACAGCACCAGGAAACTGGCCCCCGCCGCGCGCCAGCCCCGCTTGCCGCCGCCGACGCGGTCGGCGTACATCTGCTGCTCCTGTTCGGCCTGGGCGTCGGCGCGGCGCGCGCCGCGCAGCAGGAGCAGCGCGCCGACCGCGAAGAGGGCGCCGGCGACGAGCGCGACCGGCCGCTCCGGGAGCCGCTGGAGCAGGTGCCCGGCGCCGACGGCGACCGCGCACTGCACGCCGAAGGCGGCCACCACCCCGAGCCAGACGGGGAGCGGCGGGTAGCGGGTGCCGAGGACGAGCGTGGCGACGAAGGTCTTGTCCGGCAGCTCGACCGGCATGACGAGGATGAACGCCGTCAGCGCGACGACCACGAAGTCCACCGTTGCCCCTCCCCGGCCGGTGGCCCGCGCCTCCGGCCTGGCGCGTGTCCACCAGGCCGAAGGTCTCGCCCACCCGTTGGCTCGGGCCACGCGGCCGGGCACCCGCAGGGGCCAGCGTGTCGACCGCGCGATTGGGGGCTACTCCCCTTCGTCAGCGCCGAGCCTACACCGGTGGCGCGGCGGGCAGCCGGGACGATCAGGCGATACTGCCCCCTATAGGGCAAAACAGCCCTAATCTCAAGTCATGCTGGTGGTGACGACGGACAACCTGCCCGGGTACGAGATCCGCGAGGTTCTCGGCGAGGTCATCGGCGTGAACGCGCGGACGCACAACCCTTTCGCGGAGGGCGTGAAGTCGCTGCACGGCGGCACCAACCCGCGGATGACGGAGGCGCTGATCCGGTGGCGCGAGGAGGCCGTGGAGCGGATGGCGCAGATCGCCCAGCGGCGCGGGGCGAACGCGGTGGTGGCGATGCGGTTCGACCATCGGGAGATCACCACGGCCTGGGTGGAGATCTGCGCGTACGGCACGGCCGTCGTCGTCTCGTACCTGGCCAACGGGCACCGAACGCCGGTGGTGACCGGCGGCGCGGCCGGCGGCCCGCGCACCGCCCCGGTGGACGGGCCCGCCGCGGACCCGGAGCAGGGACCGCGACCGTACCCGCGCGGCCGCCCGACCCGCTGAGCCGGCCGGGCCGGAGAAGCCGGGGGACGGTCAGAGGATCGGTGCGGGCGTGTAGGCGGCCGCCGTCGGGTGGGCCGCCAGCACGGCCGCGATGCGCCCGGTGACGGCGGCCACCTGGGCCGGCGCCGCCCCGATGAACGCGGCCGGGTCGGCCACCAGCGCGTCGATGTCCGCCCGGTCCAGCCCGAGCCGGCCGTCGGCGGCCAGCCGGTCGAACAGGTCGTTCTCCGCGGCGCCCTTCTCCCGCATGGCCAGCGCCACCGCCACCGCGTGGCCCTTGATGACCTCGTGGGCGGCCTCCCGGCCGACCCCCCGGCGGACGGCCGCGACCAGGATCTTGGTGGTGGCCAGGAAGGGCAGGTAACGGTCCAGCTCGCGGCCGATCACCGCCGGGTACGCGCCGAATTCGTCGAGCACGGTCAGGAACGTCTGGAACAGCCCGTCGGTGGCGAAGAACGCGTCCGGCAGGGCCACCCGGCGCACCACCGAGCAGGAGACGTCGCCCTCGTTCCACTGGTCCCCGGCCAGCTCGCCGACCATCGACAGGTAGCCGCGGACGACCACCGCCAGCCCGTTTATCCGTTCGCTGGAGCGGGTGTTCATCTTGTGCGGCATCGCGCTGGAGCCCACCTGGCCCGGCTTGAACCCCTCGGTGACCAGCTCCTGCCCCACCATCAGCCGGATCGTGGTGGCCAGCGAGGACGGCCCTGCGGTCGTCTGCACCAGCGCCGCCAGCACGTCGAAATCCAGCGACCGCGGGTAGACCTGCCCGACGCTGTCCAGCACCCGGGCGAAGCCCAGGTGCGCGGCGACCCGCCGCTCCAGCTCGGCGACCCGGGCCGGATCGCCGCCGAAGAGGTCGAGCTGGTCCGCCGCCGTGCCGACCGGGCCCTTGATCCCCCGCAGCGGGTAGCGGTGGAGCAGGTCGCCCAACCGCTCGTACGCCAGCAGCAGCTCCTCCGCGGCGGAGGCGAACCGCTTGCCCAGCGTGGTGGCCTGCGCCGGCACGTTGTGCGACCGACCGGCCAGCACCAGGTCGGCGTGCTCGGCGGCCCGCGCGCCCAGCCGGGCGAGGGCGGCCACCAGCCGGTCGCGGATCAGCTCCAGCGAGGCGCGGATCTGCAGCTGCTCCACGTTCTCCGTCAGGTCCCGCGAGGTCATCCCCTTGTGGGCGTGCTCCTGCCCGGCCAACGCGGAGAACTCCTCGATCCGCGCCTTCACGTCGTGCCGGGTGACCCGCTCCCGGGCGGCGATCGAGCCCAGGTCCACGGTGTCGACGACGGCCTCGTAGGCCTCGATCACCCCGGCCGGCACGGCGACGCCGAGATCCCGCTGGGCGTGCAGGACGGCCACCCAGAGCCGCCGTTCCAGGCGGATCTTCGCCTCCGGCGACCAGAGCGCCACCAGCTCCGGCGACGCGTAGCGGCCGGCGAGGACGTTCGGCACAGCGGCCTTGGCCGGGGCCGGCGCTGCGGGTGCCGCGGAGGGGGCCGGGTTCGTCACGCCCCAATCCTGCCGCACCGGCGCGCCGCCCCGGCCGGCGGGCTCAGACCGTGATGCGCGGGTCCAGCCCGATGTCCGTGAGCTGCTTGACGCTTAGCGGCGGCGTCGGCTCGCCGGCGCCCGCTTTTCCGGTCTCGCCCTTGTGCGCCACCGTGACCACCACGCCGTTCAGGCGCTGGATCACGATCCCGATGTCGAACGTGCCGCTCGGGTCGGACCCGGCTCGCCCGTCGGTGAGGGTGACGATGCGTTCCCCGTCCGGCCCCGTCGAGCCGGCGCAGGTGGGCATCGGCCGCGGCGCGCTGCAGGCGAGCAGTCCCGTCCCCGGTTTGGCGGCCCGGACCCCGATCGTCAACACGCCGTAGCCGCCCCGGTACCGCACCGTGGCCGAGCCGCTGTAGCTGGGAACGTCCAGCTGGACGGGCCCCGAATCCGGTGGCTCCCCCGGCAGCTCGGGGCCGTGGAACCGGATGGTGAAGGCCGCCGGGTCCAGCCGGGCGGCCGGCGCGTTGCGGCGCAGGGCCGCGAGCATCGCCTCACCCAGCCGGGCCTCGTTCGCCTCCACCGCCGCCGGCGGCGCGGCAGTCGCGG
>DASQDS010000828.1:0-16087 GCA_035634075.1 Pilimelia sp.
CGGCCGGCCGTCGCGGCCGAGCCGCCACTCGCGCAGCGCCTCCAACCCCCCGGCCGGCACGGCGTCGCCGACCACGGCGGCGTCGCGCAGGACGGAGCGCGCGTCGGCCGGCAGGGCGTCGATGCGGGCCGCCAGCACGGCCGCCAGGTCCCGGGACAGCAGGCGGCTGCCCAGCGAGCCCGGCGCCAGCCGCCACGCGCCACCGCGCGGGTGGTCCGACCCGGTCGGGCTGCCCACCCGGGTGAGCGCGCCCCGCTCGATCAACAGCGTGACCAGCTCCGCCAGGTAGAACGGGTTGCCCTGGGCGGTGGCCAGCAGCCGGTCGCTGTCGGCCTGCGGCAGCCGGCCGCCGCCGAGGTACGACGTCAGCAGGCGGGCCGCGTCGGCGCCGCGCAGCGGCGGCAGGCTGTGCACCTCAGCGTCGGCCACCCGGGTGAGCGCGCCCGCCGTGCGGACCAGCTCCGGGCGGCCGAGCAGCAGGACCAGGATCGGCCCGGCGAGCCGGGACAGCGTCACGCCCAGCGCGTCCACCGTCTCGGCCGTGGCGTCGTGCAGGTCGTCCACCACCACCATCAGCGGCGCCTCGACGGCCAGCGCGGAGAGCAGGTCCGCGACTGCCGCCGGCACGGCCTCCGCCTCCGCCTCCGACCACGGGCCCGGGCCGGCCCACTCCGCCGTGGGCGGCGCGACGCCGTGCGCGCCGGGCAGGTCGCCGTACCCCAGCAGGGACAGCAGCAGGTCGGTCGCCAGCGGCGCGGGGCGGCCGGCGGCGCGGGCCAGCCGCTGGCCGAGGCGGCGCAGTCGTTCCTCCACGACGGCGCGGGTCGCCGAGGTGGCGGAGTCGACGGGCAGCCCCACCGCGGTGCGGACGAGGTCCGCGAGCGGCGCCAGCCGGCGCCGCTCGCCGAAGGCGGCGCAGTGCACGGACAGCACCCGGGCGCCGGTGTGCGCCGCGTAGCGCCCGGGGCCGATGTCGTAGCCGGCGGCGAACCGCTCCGCCTCCGCCGCGAACCGGCTCTTGCCGATGCCGGCCTCCGCCGTCAGCACGAGCACCCGCGGCTCGTCGCGGTCGATCACCTCGGCGAGCCGCCCGGCGACCCGGCCGACCTCGGACTCCCGGCCGACGAACGGCGCCTCGTCGCCCAGCCCGGACCGGGTGCCGGGCGCGTCGTGCAGGCCGAGCAGCTCGTACGCCTCGACCGGCTCGCGCTTGCCCTTCAACCGCAGCGGCCGCAGCTGCCGCCAGGACGCGACCCGCCGGGTGGACGCGGCGGTGGTCGCGCCGGCGTAGACGGCGCCGATCGCGGCGGCGTCGGCCAGCCGCGCGGCGGTGTTCACCGTGTCGCCGATGACCGTGTACTCCAGTGCGGCCTGGATGCCTGCCACGACCTCGCCCGTGTTCAGCCCCACGCGCAGGCCGAGCGGGGCACCGCCGCCCCGCTCGTCGTCCAGCACCCGGCGCACCGCCCGCTGCATCGACAGGGCCGCCCGGACGGCCCGCTCGCCGTCGTCCTCGTGCGCGACCGGCGCCCCGAAAACCGCCATGATCCCGTCACCGGTCAGCTTGTCGACGTGCCCACCGAACGTCTTGACCGCGCCGGCCAGCGCCGCCAGCACCCGGTCGGTGACGGCGCCGACGCGTTCCGGATCCAGGTCCTCCGACCAGGAGGTGAAATCGGACAGGTCGCCGAAGAGCACCGTGACCACCCGGCGCTCGGCCGCCGGCAGCGTCGCGGCGGCGGGCAGCGCGACGCCGCAGTTGTGGCAGAAGCGGGCGCCGGGCACCGCCACCGTGCCGCACACCGGGCAGGTCACGGCTTGTCCAACCCGTCGACCCCCCGGCCGGCTTCCCGACCGGCTGCGCGGCTGGTCAGGAACACCAGCTGGGCCCGGACGGACCACTCGGCCGCCGCCCACAGCGCCGGGTCGACGTCCGCGTACACCACCCGCACGACCTCCGCGGGCGTGACCACACCGCCGGCCACCGCCGCACGGACCTGCTCCAGCCGGGCCCGCCGGTGGCTGAGGTAGAAGCGCGCCGCCGCGGCGCAGTCGGCCAGCGCCGGGCCGTGGCCGGGCAGGGCCAACACGCCGTCGTACGCCGACAGCCGCAGCAGGCTGGCCAGATAGTCCCCCAGGTCGCCGTCGGGCCAGGCGACCACGGCGGTGCCCCGGCCGAGGATGGTGTCCCCGGTCAGCACCACCGTCTGCCCGCCGCAGGCCACCTCGAAGCACACCGAGTCGGCGGTGTGCCCGGGCGTCGCCACGGCGGTGATCCGCAGCCCGGCGGCCGTCACGGGCGCGTCCGGCGGCACGGTGCGGACCGGCGGGCCGCCAAGGAGCTCGGCCAGCCGCTCGGCGCCCGCCACGTGATCCGGGTGCCCGTGGGTGACCAGAAGCAGGCCGATCGGGGCGTGCGCGGCGACAGCGGCCAGGTGCGCCTCGTCGGCCGGGCCGGGATCCACCACGACGCCGAACTCGGCGTCCGGCGCCCGCAGCACCCAGGTGTTGGTGCCCTCGAGCGTCATCGGCCCCGGGTTGGGCGCGCGCACCAGCGACACCCAGCCCGGCAGCTCGCCAGCCACCTCCGCCGCCGGGTCGGTCACGTGTCCTGGCCCCGCGCCCACCATGGCGCCGATCGTACGGGCCGGGTGCGACGCCTTACGACCTCGTTACCGGACCCGACACCGGTCGGGCTGCCACCAATGGTCACCCGACGGAACCCGCGCCGCCGTTGCGGGCACCTCGTGATCCACCGAGGGGCCGGGGTCAGGTGGTGATTTCGACGATCAGCTCGATCTCGACCGGCGCGCCGAGCGGCAGTTCCGCGACCCCCACCGCGCTGCGGGCGTGCCGGCCGGCCTCGCCGAAGACAGCGCCGAGCAGCTCGGACGCGCCGTTCACCACCGCCGGCTGCCCGGTGAAGCCCGGCGCCGACGCGACGAAGCCGGTGACCTTCACGATCTTGACGACCTTCTCCAGGCCGACGAGCGCCTCGACGGCGGCCAGCGCGTTGAGCGCGCACCGCTGGGCGAGCTCCACCGCCCGCTCGGCGGTGACCTCCTCGCCGACGCGGCCCGTGGCCAGCAGCTGGCCGTCGGCCACCGGGATCTGTCCGGACACGTACACCAGGCAGCCGGACTGCACCGCCGGCACGTACGCCGCCACCGGCGGCACCACCTCCGGCAGCGCCAGGCCGAGGCCGGCCAGCCGGGCGTACGGGTCGATGCCGGTCACCACGCCGGCGCGGGGCTCAGACTCCACCGGTCAGCCCTTCGGCCGCTTGAGGTACGCGACGAGCTGCTCGGGATTGGGTCCCGGCACGACGGCGACGAGCTCCCAGCCGTCCTCACCCCAGTTGTCCAGGATCTGCTTGGTCGCGTGGACCAGCAGCGGGACAGTGGCATACTCCCACTTCTGCATGGTGCGCACCCTAGCGTGCGGGGCGGGGCCCGCGCCGCTCGGCGCGGGCCGGACGACCACAGGCAACGCCGCCCTCGGCCCGGGCACCGGTCGCTACGCTGACCGGTGGCGGGTTGTACGGTCCACCCGGCCCCGTGCCGGTCCGCCGGCCAGCGGCCCGCCGCCCGGCCACGCCGACGCACCCAGGCCCGCAGGGGAGACGATGACCCAACCGCCCCACGGCGGCGGCACTCCGCCCGAGCCGCCTGACCCGTACCTGCCACCCGGCTGGCCGCGGCGGCACCCCGCCGACGCGCCCGACCCGGATCAGCCGGCCGAGCCGCCCGGGCGGGAGGCACCCGGGCAGCGGCAGCCACCCGGGTACGACGGCGGGTCCCCCTACGGCGCCTACGGGTCGGCCGGGGACGCGTCGTACGGCCCGTACACCGGCACGGGCCGGCATTCCGCGCCGGACCCGGCCGAGGACCCGCAGGCCGGACAGCCGTACTGGCCCGCACAGCCGTACACCCCGGCAGACCAGCCGTACACCCCCGCCGACCAGCACCCCGGGGCGCAGTACCCGCAGGCGGGGCAGTACGTGGGGCCCTACCAGGACGCCGGCGGACCGTACCCGCCCGAGCCGGCCGGCCCGACCGTCGCGCCGGTGGCGACGGCGGGGGACGACGGCGAGGCGCCGGCGGACCGGCCCCGCAAGCGCGGGGTGCTCGTCGCCGGGATCCTGGCGGTGGTGCTGCTGCTCTGCGCCGGTGGCGGGGTCTCGGCCTGGCTGCTGCTGCGCACCATGGAGACCGGCGAGGGCGCGCCCGAGCCAGCAGCCGCCGTGGACGCCTTCCTCGACGCCGTCTACACCGAGCGGGACGCGGGGCAGGCCGCGGAGTTGGTGTGCGCCGAGGCGCGGGAGAGCAAGGATCTGACCGCCAAGGTCGACGAGGTCAAGGGGTACGAGCGGCGGTACGAGGAACCGCGGTTCGCGTGGCCGGACCCGGCGGTGGCCGAGCGGACGGAGGAACGCGCGGTCGTCTCGGTGACCGTGACGATGACCACGGCGGACGAGCGCACCGCTGAGCAGGCGCTGCGGTTCGTGGTGGTCCGCAAGACGGGTTGGTGGGTCTGCGAGGTCGGGCCGGGCGGCTGACTGAGCTACCCTCGCCAACGTGCGGGTGGATTCCGGCGGGCAGCTCGACCCCGGTTGGCCTGCCCGGCTGCACGTGGTGACGGGCAAGGGCGGCACGGGCAAGACGACCGTGGCCGCCGCCCTGGCGTTGGCGCTCGCCACGGGCGGCCGGCGGGTCCTGCTCGTGGAGGTGGAGGGCCGCCAGGGGATCGCGCAGCTGTTCGGCACCGACCCTCTGCCGTACGCGGAACGCCGGATCGCCGCCGCGCCCGGCGGCGGCGAGGTGCGCGCGCTGGCCGTGGACGCCGAAGCGGCCCTGCTGGAGTACCTGGAACTGTTCTACAAGCTCGGCGCGGCGGGCCGGGCGCTGCGCAAGGTCGGCGCCATCGACTTCGCCACCACGATCGCCCCCGGCCTGCGCGACGTGCTGCTCACCGGCAAGGTCAAGGAGGCCACCACCCGCGCGGTGGACGGCCGACGGGCGTACTCCGCCGTGGTCGTCGACGCCCCGCCGACCGGGCGCATCGGCCGGTTCCTGAACGTGACGACCGAGACGGCGAAGCTGGCCAAGGTCGGGCCGATCAAGACCCAGAGCGAGGGCGTCGCCGCGCTGCTGCGTTCGCCGATGACCGCGGTGCACGTGGTCACGCTGCTGGAGGAGATGCCGATCCAGGAGACGGTGGACGCGATCGCGGAGCTGACGGGGCTCGGCATCCCGATCGGCCGGGTGATCATCAACGGCGGCCAGCCGCCGCTGCTCGCCGGCGGCCGGGTCAACCAGGCCGAGCTGCGCCGTGGGCTCGCGGCCGCCGGCCTGCCGGCCGACCGGGCCACTGTGGCCGCGCTCTACGGCGAGGCCCGCGCCCACCTCACCCGCCGGGAGCTGGAGCAGTCGCTGCGGGCCGACCTTGGGGAGCTGGGCCTGCCGCTGCTCGAGCTGCCGCTGCTGCCGGCCGGGGTGGACCTCGCCGGGCTGGATCTGTTGAGAGAGGCATTGCTCACGGCCCGGTGACCGACCGAGGGGTGGGTCGGCACGGATAGGCTCGATTCGTGTCCCCCGAGCACCCGGCGCCCCCCTTGGACGTCGACGCGATCCTCGCCGACCGCCGCGTCCGCATCGTCGTCTGCTGTGGGTCCGGCGGGGTGGGCAAGACCACCACGGCGGCCGCACTCGGCCTGCGGGCCGCGGAGCGGCACGGCCGGCGGACGGTCGTGCTGACGATCGACCCGGCCCGCCGGCTTGCCCAGTCGCTCGGCCTCACCGAGCTGGACAACACTCCCCGGCACGTCAAGGACATCGACGGCGGGCCGGCCGGCGGCGAGCTGCACGCGATGATGCTCGACATGAAGCGCACGTTCGACGAGGTCGTGCAGGCGCACACGGACCCCCGGCGGGCGGCGGAGATCTTCGCGAACCCGTTCTATCAGGCCATGAGCTCGACGTTCGCCGGCACGCAGGAGTACATGGCGATGGAGAAGCTCGGCCAGCTGCGGGCCCGCGAGGAGTGGGACCTGATCGTGGTCGACACACCGCCGTCCCGCTCCGCGCTGGACTTCCTGGACGCGCCGGCCCGGCTCTCCCGCTTCCTCGACGGCCGGATGCTGCGCCTGCTGCTCGCCCCGGCCCGCGCCGGTGGGCGCAGCGTCTTCTCCCTGGTGACCGCCTCGTTCGGGGTGTTCTCCCGGGTGGTGCAGAAGGTGCTCGGCGCGCAGCTGCTGACCGACCTGTCCGGTTTCGTCGCGGCATTGGACTCGATGTTCGGCGGCTTCCGGCAGCGCGCCGAGCAGACGTACCAGATCCTGCAGGACCGGGAGACCGCGTTCCTGGTGGTCGCCGCGCCCGAGCCGGACGCGGTCCGGGAGGCCGCCTACTTCGCGCGGCGGCTACGCGCGGAGCGCATGCCGCTGGCGGGGCTGATCCTCAACCGGGTGCACCGCACGGCGCTGCCGGAGCTGTCGGCGGCGGACAGCCTGGCCGCGGCCGAGCGGCTCGCCGCCGAAGGCGGCCACGAGATCGCCATGGACGCGCTCCGGGTGCACGCGGCGCTGGCCCGGCAGGCGGCCTCCGAGGCCCGGGTGGCCGCGCGGTTCACGGCCGAGTTCCCGACCGTGCCGGCGGCGGAGGTGCGGGCGCAGCCCGCCGACGTACACGACGTCGACGGGCTGCGGACGATCGGCGACGCGCTCGCCGCCTGACGGACTAGCCGACCGGGACCAACACCTTGTCCCGGTCCTGTTGCTCGCGCAGCGCGGCTTCGAACATCCTCCGCCAGCTCGCCACGTGTGGGTGCCGGCGCAGCAGCGCACGGCGCTCCCGCTCCGTCATCCCACCCCAGACGCCGAACTCGATACGGTTGTCGAGCGCGTCGGCCAGGCACTCGTACCGCACCGGGCAGCTGCGGCAGATCCTCTTCGCCACGTTCTGCTCGGCTCCCTGCACGAAGAGCGCATCCGGGTCGCCACTCCGGCACGCCGCCATGCTGGGCCAGTCCGTGATCATGCCCATCAGTACACGTCCCCCCTTGCGTTCCCCCCGGTCACCCGCCTGCTGCCTCCCCCAGGCGTGCGGGCGACATGTGACACTCGCCGGACCATCATGCTCCGTAGTCATCCGATTACGCAACGTTGTCGACTAAATCCACATACCCGGACGGTTTGCACAGTTCGCCGTGGCATGCGCGGCGGGAGCGGCGAAGCCGGGGCACGCGGGCTCCTGCACGGGTACCCGGCGACAGTGCGCGAAACGGCGTGACGCCCCGAGGGCATGGGGCAGACTGAGCGAAACAGGGGAAGAGACCGGGGATCGGGCAGCAACCGCACGCCGGGGGTCGTGCGTCTAGCACAACGAGGGCGGCGCCCGAAGGACATGGCCCGCAGCCGATGCGTGTACGCGCCGGCTGTGGGCTTCGACAGCGCGCGCCCCGTGGACCTGGCTCACGTACCCTGGGGCGGTGAATTGGATGCGCAAGCGCGACCACAACGTGCTGACCAACGCTGCGTCGCTGCTCATCTGCGGCCTGTTGGCCGGAGTGGTGGTCGCCGCCGCGGCGTTTCCCGCGGTAGCGATGTCGGGCCTGGCCGCCAAGGCCGGCGCCGAGACGATCGACAAGCTGCCCGACGCGCTGGAGATCAAGCAGTCGCCGCAGATCAGTTACGTGTACGCGAGCGACGGCAAGACGCTGCTGGCGACGATGTACGACGAGAACCGCAGTGACGTGGCGCTGAAGAACATCGCGCCCGTCATGCAGAAGGCGATCATCGCCGCCGAGGACCACGACTTCTACAGCCACAACGGCGTGGACGTCACCGGCATCGCGCGGGCGTTCGTCGCCAACAAGGGCGCCGGCGAGACGCGGCAGGGCGCGTCCACCCTGACCATGCAGTACGTCCGGTTGTCGATCGCGTACTCCGCGGAACACCCGGCCGACGTGGTGGCCGCGACGGAGGACACCAACATCCGCAAGGTCAAGGAGATGCGGTACGCGATCGGGATCGAGAAGCGGCTCTCCAAGAACGAGATCATCGAGCGCTACCTGAACATCGCCCCGTTCGGCAACAGCTCGTACGGTATCCAGGCCGCGAGCCGGGTGTACTTCAACAAGCACCCCAAGGACCTGACGATCGACGAGGCCGCGATGCTCGCCGCGATGGTGAAGGCGCCCACGACGCTCAACCCCACGACCGCGGACGGCTACCCGAAGGCGGTGGACCGGCGCAACTACGTGATCGACCAGATGCGGGAGATCGGGGCGATCACGCCGGCGCAGGCCACGCAGGCCAAGGCCGTCTCGCTGAAGTCCCGGCTGAAGGGCCAGCGGACGCCCAACGGCTGCGTCTCCACGAAGGAGAACCACTGGGGCTTCTTCTGCGACTACTTCTACCGCTGGTGGCTCTCGCAGGAGGCGTTCGGCGCGACCGCGTACGACCGTGAGCGCCGGCTGAAGAGCGGCGGCTACCGGATCATCACCTCGCTCGACGTCAAGACCCAGGCGGCGGCCAAGAAGAACGTGGAGAAGCAGCTCAAGACCGGGCACAAGAACGCGCTGATGGTCGCCGCCGTCGAGCCGGGCAGCGGGCGGGTGCGCGGGTTGGCGGTGAACCGCAACTTCCGCCTGGACGACAGAAACAACCCCAAGAACAAGCCGTCGAGCAACCCGGCCAAGCGCAAGGCCGGCATCCGCGGCACCTACCCCGACACGACGAACCCGCTGCTGACCGGCGGTGGCGACATCACCGGGTACCAGGCCGGCTCCACCTTCAAGATCTTCACCCTGGTGGCGGCCCTGGAGAAGGGCCTCCCGCTGGCCACGACGATCAACGCGACGTCGCCCCTGAAGACCAACTACATCATCGACTCCAGCAGCGACGCGGCCTGCCCGGGCACCAACAAGTACTGCCCGGTGAACGCCACCCCCAGCTGGATGAACGGCGTCCGCAACATGTGGACCGGGTTCGGCCGGTCGGTGAACACCTACATGGTCCGGCTCCAGGAGATGGTCGGCGCCGACAACGTGGTCAACGTGGCCAAGCGGCTGGGCATCCAGTTCCGCGCCGTGAAGGACGCCGACTTCGCCAGCGACCCGGAGGGGGCGAAGCAGTGGGGCGCCTTCACCCTGGGCGTGTCCGGCACGACCCCGCTCGAGGTGGCCAACGCGTACGCGTCGTTGGTGGCCGACGGCAAGTACTGCGAGCCCACGCCCGTGCAGGAGATCCGGGACAGGAGCGGCGCGAAGCTCGCCGTCGCCGACCCCCGCTGCCGCCAGGCCGTCAAGCCCGACGTGGCCCGCGCCGCGATGGACGCCGCCCGCTGCCCGGTCGGCGACCGCTCGGCCACGAGCAGGTGCGACGGCGGTACGGCGACCAACGTCCGCGACATCGTGAAGAAGCCGGTGGCCGGCAAGTCCGGGACGACCGACGGGGAGAAGACGGCCTCGCTGATCGTGAGCACCAAGCAGCTGACCGTCGCCGGCTTCCTCGCCGATCCCGACTTCGCCCAGACGCCGCACAAGATGAAGCACGACGTGGTGAACCCCGCCGCCTACCTGACGCTACGGGACGCGATGAAGGGCAAGCCATCGATCGACTTCAGGCCGCCCAAGGGGAAGGTCATCAACGGTGACCAGCGGCGCATCCCCGACGTCACGTGCGACTCGATCGGCGAGGCGCGCGACCGGTTGCGGGACGCCGGGTTCGACCCGCAGGTGCAGAGCGGCACAGTGGACTCGACGTGCCCGGCCGGCACGGCAGCCGGGACCGACCCCAGCGACCGCACCGTCAAGGGCGGCGTGGTGGTCATCAAGGTCAGCAGTGGCCGAGGCGCCGGGCCGGGCGGTGGCACCACGGCGCCCCCCAGGGGCGGTCCACGGCCGAACCTGGTCAACATCTGCCTCGTCGACCCCCGGGCCTGCCGGGACTGACCGCCCCCCACCCGCGCGGCATCGGCTCCGAGCCTGCACCGACGGCTCGGAGCCGATGCCTGGATGGGTCTTGCGCTGCACCTCGGGGGTGGGCGACGATCGATGGCATCGCACGGGGGAGGTGCCTTGTATTTCAAGATCCTTGGGCCGCTGGAGATTGCCATCGGCCCGAGTCGCGACGTGGTTCCCGGGCTCCGAGAACGGCGCATTCTCGCCGCTCTCCTGCTCCGGCCGAATGCCACCGTATCCATCGACCATCTAATCAATGTGCTGTGGGGCGAAGCGCCGCCACGTACCGCCCGGGAGCAGGTCCAGAATTGCACCCGCAATCTGGCCCGGCACCTCGCCGCCCAAGCCGGTGAGCCCCTCATTCATCGAGCCGGCACGTCCTATCGCCTGTCATTGGCGCCGGACCAGTTGGACGCGACGGTGTTCGACGAAGCGGTGCGACACGCCCGCGCGCTGGCCGACGCGGGGGACGACGGGCAGGCCGACGGGGTCCTGCGCGACGCGCTGCGGCTCTGGCGCGGCGAGGTCCTGAACGACGTCGCCACGGACGGGCTCCGCGCCGGCATCATCCACCTGGAGGAGCTCCGGCTCGGCGCGGTGGAGCAGGCCGTCGCCATCTCGGTTCGGCGCGGCGAGTTCGCGGCCGCCGTGGGCACGCTGACCGTCGAGGTCGGCCGCTTCCCGTTCAACGAGCGGCTCTACGAGCAGCTCATGACCGCCCTGGTGGGGATGGGCCGGCCAGCCGATGCGCTCCGCGCCTACCAGGAGGTCGAACGCTGCCTGGACCGGGAGCTTTCGTTGCGGCCGAGCCTGGCGCTCCGCCAGCTCAGACGCGAGATCGTCGCCGGGCTCGACCACCCGGTCACCGGCCCACTCGGCGCCGGCCGGCTGGCCGGCCCGCTCGGCCGGGAGGTCCTGGGCCGCAGCGCGCGACCGGTGAGCCGCGTCGGCGCCGCCTGACCGGCCGGCCACCCATCCCGGACGGAGCCGCTGGCGCCGCGTGCCTGACGCCGCCACCCTGGCGCCGGCGGCGCCCGGCGGGGAGGTCTCCAATTGTCACCTGATAACGCCCACAACGTCGCCGTGCGGCCCTTTTTCGTCGCCGCCGGGCGGCAAAAAAGCATGCCGTCAATTGCATTCTGCGGCGGCGACCGAACGACAATTCTATTCTTGACACCCTACCGCCGGGCGCTATTCTGGGAAGCGCAGCGCGTTGCCTGCGGATCATTCACCTGACGTTGGAGCGGGGATTAACATGAAGCGAATAATGGCCGTCTTCGCGGCCGTCGGAATGGCGTTGGCCGCATCGGTGGTCGCCGCCACGCCGGCATCGGCCGCACTGCCCACCTGCTACCGCCAGGCCCCCCTCGACACCGGCCACATCGGTGACATCAACGTTCCCTCGGCCGGCACCACGGCCAGCAGCACGAGCTGCATCCTCAAGCGGGGCCACCGGAACGCGGCGGTCAAGCGGTTGCAGCAGAACCTGAACGTCTGCTTCAACGGGGCGGACATCGCCGACGACGGCGTGTTCGGGCCGCAGACGGAGGCCGCGCTCGAGCGCACCCAGCGGGCGCTCGGCATCGAAGACGACGGGGTCTACGGACCCGTCACCCGGGACAGGATGCCGTGGTGGGCCGGCGGCGCGGGCTGCTGGCGGGTGAACGGTCCGGGCGGCCTCTGACGCGCCACCCTCGCGTACGGCCCGCCCCCGGTCCCCGGGGGCGGGCCGTACCGCGTCGTACTCACCGGCGCGGCGCCGCCCCGAGCGGTTGCCGCTCGGTGGGGCAGGCGGCCAGCGCGGCGAGTTCGTAGCCCGGGGACGCCGCGCCGAGCGCCCGGAACGTCAGCCGGTAACACACGACCAGCCGGCCGGCCCGGAAAACGCCGGAGTCGTAGGCGGCGTTGGCGGCTACCACGAGGACCAGCGCCCCCCTCGCCGGCCGTTCCGCCCGGTAGACCTCGACATCGCGGTGGTTCGCCAGTGCCGCCAGCTCACCGTCGGTCGGCAGCGCGACGCCGGCGGCCAGCACCGCGTCCGCGTACCGCCGGGCCTGCTCTTCGACCCGCGCGGCGGCCGCCGCGCGATCGTCCTCCCCCGCCGTGGGCCACAGCGCCAGGCCGCCGACCACCAGGACGGCGAGCAGCAGGCAGAGCGCCAGCGCGTACGCGACGGCGGCCGCGCGGAGCCCGCGCCTTCCCATGTCCTGCCCCCTTCCGCACACGCGCGCGGCCGCCCGGCGTACTCGCCGGGCGGCCGCACACCAGGTCGGTCGCTACAAGCCCACCTGTGCCAGGCGGGTGGTAACGGCGTTGGCGTAGGTCGTCGTGCCCTCCACCTTGGGGTGGAAGCTCGACCGGCTCAGGCACACCTGCACCCCGGTCTGGATCCAGCCGACGCATGTGGCGTACGAGTCGCCCGCGATCAGTCTGAAGTCTCCCTCGCCCTCCGGGCCGGCGACCACGCTGTGCATCTCGTCGGGTACGAGGACGTTGTGGACGAGGTCGTACTTGCGGCAGGTGCCGTGGTCCAGGAAGCCCTCCACCATGTCCGTGAACTGCGCCTTCATGCCCGCCGCCCGCGCCGCGGCCACCGTGCGCGCCTGCTCGTCGCGCATGAACAGGGCAAGCCGGTTCATCATGCTCATCTCCGCGGCGGAGTACCTGGCGAACACGCAACTCTCCTGGTGGTAGCTGGCGAACAACCGCGGGTAGCCCACCAGCATGATCGTCGCGTTGGGCGCCCGGCTGCGCACCCCGTTCATCAGCGCGCGGACCTCCACCTGCGCGGCGGTGATCCGGGACCGCAACGCCGCCTCGTCGCCGGCGCAGTCCTCCATCGCGCAGTCCGACATCGCGTCCGGGAAGCCGGCGTCGTTGCCGCCGGCGGAGAGCAGCACCAGCGTCGTGTCACCGCTGAGCACCCCCGATTCCACCTGCGACACCTCCCGGAACTGGCCTTCGGCCGCCACCCCGTATTCGCCAGGGTCACTCGGCGGGTACAGCCAGTACGACGGCGCGCTGGTGGCCGACATCTGGGCCGCCTGCGCACCTGAACAGGCGACGAACTGGAAATCGAGGGCGGGATCGTGGGCGCCGACCCGCTGGCCGATGGAGTTGCCGTTGCCGGGCAGCCGGGTCTTGCGGGGCCACGAGTCCAGGCTCCGCCGGCACGCGTTCCAGCCGCGGTTGCCGTAGTTGTTGTCCGTCTCGTAGTAGTAGTTGCCCGCGCCCTCGCCCGAGCCGTACGAGTCGCCCATCGCCACCACGAATTGCTGCGGTTTGGCGGCCAACGGGACGAACGCGAGCGCGTCCCACGCCACGTCCTCCAGCCCCTGGCCGTCCTTGGTGATGTTGCTGAGCTCCACCGACTGCGCGCCCTGGTTGGAGAACTGGTAGGTGCCCAGGGTGACCCAGGCGTTGGCCTCCCGCCGCGTGGGGATGTAGCGGTGCCGCACCCCGGTACCGGTCCGGATCACGTAGTGCGCCTGCTGGGTGTGCGCGCCGTGGTCCGGGAGGTGGACCATGACCCGGGCCCACCCGTTGAGCCGGGTGCCCGGCGTCCACGTGCCGGTCGCCTTCCACGGGCTGGACTCGCTGCTCTGCGAGTGGGCGAACCAGAAGTGCCCGCCGAACCCGCCGCCGATCTGGTGCAGGTCGACCTTGCCCGGATAGATGGTCTGGCCTTGCGGCCCCGTCCGGGGATCGAACCGCAGACTGAAGCTGCCACCGGGGGTGAAGCTGCGCGCACAGCCCTCCGGCCCCAGCGCCGTCGCGCTGTCGATGTCGTCGATGATGCGGGCGCCCGACGGGAGTCCGGCGGTCGTGCACTGCGGCTGGTAGATGCTGTCACCGAGCGGCCGCGGTTCCACCGAGGTGTACCGCCGCGCCTCCACGCCGCACGCAGTCTGGCAGTCCGCCCAGGTAGCCGGCTCGTGCCACCAGCACTTCAGGTCCTCGCGCTCGCACGGCCCGGCCGGTTCATCCGGGTGCTCGGAGGGTTGGTTGCTGATGTTGCGGTCGCACTTGTTGATGGCGTAGACGCAGAACGTGTAGCGGCCGGCCTGCGCGATGTCCTTGTGCCGGGCCTGCGCGGTGGCGTACGTGTCCTCGTAGGCGCCACTGTTGTAGTTGTAGCGGCGCAGCGAGGTGTACGCGAAACCCATCACCCGCTCCGGGTAGGACCAGTGGTTGGGGTGCTTCGCGTTGTCGTACGCGATCTTGTCGTCGACCCCGGCGCTGGGAACGTCCAGCGGCGCGGTCAGGAACATCTGCCGGTCGGCCGGGTAGTTCGGGTTCGCCGGGTTGTTGGCCCAACCCACCCCCCACGGGTAGTCCGCGGGCACGCCCGGCGTCGGCGGCCGCTCGTAGAAGCCGGTGTTGTACGCCCAGACAGCGAACCACCAGTTCTCGATGTACTGCGGGTCGCCGTTGTTCGCGATCAGGCCGTAGTTGCGGGTGGTGTTCCACTTGTCCTGCAAGATGCGCAGCGCGGCGGCGATGTTGGTGGCGTAGTCGAGCACCACCGCCTTCTGCTTGGTGTAATCCATCTGCACGCCGTTGATCCACTGGTCGGTGTCGGCGGCGCGCATCCCGGTGGTCACCTGGCCCACGCCGTACCCGCAGTCGGTCTTCGACCAGTCGACCTTCGTCGGGTCCGGGTTCATCAGGTCGAGGCCGTAGAAGCCGAGGCTGGTCAGCGGATTGCCGGCGGAGGCGTCGACCGCGTGCCAGCTGGCCTGCCACAGGTTCGACTCCTGCGCCAGGATGGCCAGCAGCACCTGCGCCGGCACGTGCCCGCCGCCGCTGAGCTCCTTGGGCGGGAACATGCCCTGCGGCGAGAACGCGGGCATGCCGCTGTTCAGCCAGTTCGCCGCGCGGGAGAAGGTCAACTGGCCGCGGATCGCCAGGTTGGCCGCCCACTCGGCCTGCTGCCGCGTCGGCTGGTAGACCTGGATTCGCGGGTCGTTGCGGGGAACCGCGCAGGAGCGGTCCGGGTCCCACGGCACGGTGGCGGGGTCATCGGCGGCCAGTGCGCCCGGCGCCTGCGTGGCCGGAGAACCGCCCAGGGCCGGCGAGCGCTGGCCGCCGGCCGCGCCGGCCGGTTGCGCGGAGAACGCCACCTCGCCGCCGCCGGCCAGCTTGGCGGAGATGTCGACGGGGCCAGCCTGGCCGTCCGCCGGGCCGCCGCCGCCGGCCGCCTCCCGGCCGGTGCTCGCCCGCGACACCACCAGGGCGCCGGTGGTCGACACGTCGCTGTCCGGCAGCGCGTCCACGGCCCGCCAGCGCAGGCCGGGCAGCCGCTTCGTGGCGCGCGCCCCGACCGCGTACACCGTGCCGCCCGCGCCCGGCCGCAGTTTGACCGTGCCGAGCGGCGCACTGCCCGCGACCGTGACCCGCTGCCCGGCGTACCGCGCGAAGTCCGCGTCGGCCCCCCGCGCCACCTGGAAGGCCACCCCGTCGGCGCCGTCGGCGAGCAGGCGGAACGGCGTGCCCGCGGTCGGCGTCCGGCGAACCGTGGCGCCCGTGCGGTCGACCTCCACGACGGCGTTGCCCTTCGCCGCGACCAGCCGGTCGCCGAGCGGCACGGCGGAGGTGAGCTGGCCGCTCGTGCGGGCCTGGGACACCAGCGCACCGCCGCGCTCGGCGTCCACGGTGGCCAGCCACGTGTGCGCGGAATCCTTGCCCACCTCGAGGCGGGACAGCGCGACGGCCTCCCCGGCCCCACAGCCCGGGTTGTGGTAGGCCAGGCTCACCCGGTGGGCCAGCTTGGTCACCGCGCCGGTGGCCAGGTCAACCACCGCGGCGAACGCGCCCCGCTCCAGGAGCTCCGCCCGGTTGGTGA
The DNA here is from genome assembly GCA_035634075.1 of Pilimelia sp. Taxonomy (GTDB): domain Bacteria; phylum Actinomycetota; class Actinomycetes; order Mycobacteriales; family Micromonosporaceae; genus DASQDS01. Next base: position 15,809 of record DASQDS010000828.1, read on the forward strand.
ACTGCCGCGGCGCGTACACGACGGCGGCGCGGCGGCCGGAGCCGGTGACGCACGCCTGCCCCACCCACTGGTCAGTGGCCACGCCCGGCTCGCGCAGCGACGCCGCCGTCCGCCACCGGTACGCCTGCCGGCGGTCGGCGACCAGCACGTGCAGGCCCTCCGCGTCGCCGGTGACGGTCACGGCGCGGTCGCCGGAGGTACGCCAGTCGGGGCCCAGCCGGCGGTCGGGGTCGACCAGCCGCCCGGGTGCCGGGGCGCTGCCCGGCGGGGCGGCCGCCG
>DASQDS010000829.1:0-2856 GCA_035634075.1 Pilimelia sp.
CCGCGCTCGCCCCGGTGCCCGCGACCGCCGGCCCGGCCCCCGTCGTCCCCTCCGGAAGGGAGTGAGCATGTCCACCAAGACCCTCGCGCTGCCGTACTGGGTGCGCGGCGACACCAACGCCTTCTTCGGGTTCGGCGTGAACGTACTGGTCAACGTGCTGACCCTGACCGGCCTGTGCATCGGCGTCATCAAGCTGCCGGCCGGCGACGTGTTCGGCACCATCCTGCCGGCGCTGGGCATCGCGCTGGTGTCCGGGAACATCTACTACACCGTTCTGGCCCGCCGGCTGGCGCGCCGGGAGAACCGCACGGACGTCACGGCGATGCCGTACGGGCCGAGCGTGCCGCACATGTTCATCGTGATCTTCGCGATCATGCTGCCGATCTACCTGCGCACCCAGGACGCCCGGCAGGCCTGGCAGGCCGGCGTCGCCTGGGCGTTCATCATCGGCGTCATCGTCCTGATCGGCGCGTTCGTCGGCCCGTACATCCGCAGGTACGCGCCGCGCGCCGCGCTGCTCGGCACGCTGGCCGGCATCTCCATCACGTTCATCTCGATGAACCCCGCCGCCCAGATGTGGAACCTCGCCTGGGTCGCGCTGCCGGTGTTCGCACTGCTGCTGATCGGCCTGCTCACCGACGTGCGGCTGCCCGGCAACCTGCCGATCGGGCTGGTCGCCCTGCTGCTGGGCACGGCGATCGCCTGGCTCGGCGGGGTCATGTCCGTGCCGGACGTGTCAGCCGCGGCCAGGGACATCGCGATCGGCCTGCCGTCGTTCCAGTTCGACCTGCTTTTCGACGGGCTCGCCGACATGGCGCCCCTGCTGGCCACGGCAATCCCGCTGGGTGTCTACAACTTCACCGAGGCGATGACCAATGTGGAGAGTGCGGCCAGCGCGGGCGACCGGTACAACCTGCGCAGCGTCCTGCTCGCCGACGGCGCCGGCGCCATCATCGGCTCGACGCTCGGCTCGCCGTTCCCGCCCGCCGTCTACGTCGGGCACCCCGGCTGGAAGGCGGCCGGCGGCCGGACCGGCTACTCGATGGCGACCGGCGTGGTCATCGCGCTGCTCTGTTTCCTGGGCATGTTCGGCCTGCTCGCCACCATCTTCCCGACGGCCGCGATCGTGCCGATCCTGCTCTACATCGGCCTGCTGATCGGCGCCCAGGCGTTCCAGGCCACCCCGCGCATCCACGCCGCGGCGGTGGTGGCGGCGTTCATCCCGAACATCGCGGACTGGGCGGCTGGGCTGATGGACAACGCGCTGGCCGCCGCGGGCACCTCGGCGGCGGAGGTGGGTGACGACGCGTTCGCCGGGGCGGGGGTCTTCTACTCCGGCCTCAACGTCCTCGGCGAGGGCGCGATCCTGGCCGGCCTGGTTTTGGGCGCGATCGTCGCGTTCATCATCGACAAGCGGTTCGTCCGGGCCGCGATCTTCGCGGCGGCGGGCGCCGCGATGTCGTTCATCGGGCTGATCCACGGCGCGAAGATCGAGTGGAACGCGAGCGGCGAGGTGGCGTTGGGCTACCTCATGATCGCCATCATCTGCGGCGGCTTCGCCCTGGCCAAGATCCCGCCGCGCGAGCCCGACGCGGAGGAGCTGGCCCTGGACCGGCTGCACGGCGGCGGCACCTCCGCCCCGCCGGGACCCGAATCGGAGCCCGCCGAGGCCCCCGCGGTGCCGGCCGCGGCGCGCGCGTCCTAGTCCGTCGTGGTCGGGTAGGTGCGGTCGGGTGCGTGCGGTCGGGTGTGGGCGGCCGGGTGTGGGCGGCCGCCGGGCACGGTCGCCAGGCACGGTCGCCGGGCACGGCCGCACACATCCGCGCCCCGCGCCGGAGGGAGAACCGGGTGGAGATCAACAATCCGGGCGTGGTCGCCGAGGTCGCGGCGGCGTTCGCCGACTACGAGGCCGCGCTGGTCGCCGGGGACGCGGAGCGCACCGCCGGCTGGTTCTGGGAGTCCCCGGAGGTCGTCCGGTTCGGCGTCGCCGACCGCCAGCTCGGGGCGGTGGAGCACCGCCGCTGGCGGCTCAGCCAGCCGCCGCTGCCGCCGGGCCGCCGGCTGGCGGGCACCCGGATCAGCACGTTCGGCGCCGACTACGCGGTGGTGACGACCCTGTTCGCGTACGACTCGACAGCCACGCAGGGCCGCCAGTCCCAAACCTGGGCCCGCCTCCCGGACGGCTGGCGAATAGTAACGGCCCACGTCTCGGCGCTCCCAACGGCGTAACTCCCAACGGCGTGATCAAGGGATTGGTGCCAGGCAGACCGGCGTGTCGTGGCACAAATCCCTTGATCACCCGGGCGGGGGTCAGCCGGGCGGGATTACCGGGTGGGGGTCAGCCGGGTGGGGGTCAGCCGGGTGGGGGTTAGCCGGGTGGGGTTGGGCGGGCTGCGCGGGTTGTGTCCAGGCGTTCGCGGGCGCCGTCCAGCCAGCGTTGGCAGATTTCGGTCAGGCGCTCACCGCGTTCCCACAGCGCCAACGACTCCTCCAGCGTGCCGCCGCCGGACTCGAGCCGCTCCACCACGGACGCCAGCTCCGCGCGCGCCTGCTCGTAGCTGAGCCGCTCCGCCTGCGCGGTGTCCGGCCCGCCCTGCTCACTCATCGCGCCCCCATCTCCTCGTCCATCCGCTCCTGGTCGGGCCGCGCCGCGCCCCGCCCGCCACCCGGCCGGCCGGCGCCGGCCACGGTCGCCGCCAGCTCGCCGTCTGCCAGCCGTACCCGCAGGGCGTCGCCCGGCGCCACCTCGGCCGCGGCGCGCACGACGTGGCCGTCCCCGCGTTGCTCGATGGCGTACCCCCGCTGCAGGGTGGCGGCCGGCGACAGCGCGCGCGGGCGGGCGACCGTGTGGGTGAG
>DASQDS010000830.1:0-1755 GCA_035634075.1 Pilimelia sp.
GTCACCACGGCGCCGCCCGCCCCCAGCCCGAGCCCGAGCGCCGGCCCGGAGCCGGCGCCGACCGCTACGGCCGGTGCGGCGGCGCCCCGGCCGGTGGTGCGCAAGCGGATGGTGACCGAGCGCCGCGGCATCGCCTACGCCCGGCGGACGGTCAAGGACCCGTCCCTGGCCGAGGGCGTGCGCAAGATCCGGACGCGGGGGGTCACCGGCGTGCGGACGCTCACCTACGAGGTCACCTACACCGACGGCGCGCAGACCGGCCGGCGCCTCGTGCGCTCGGCCGTGGCCCGGGCGCCGGTGACACAGGTGACCGCCGTCGGCACGAAGTCGACGCGCCGCTGCGACCCCAACTACGCCGGCGCCTGCGTTCCCGTCTCCAGCGACGTCGACTGCGCCGGGGGCAGCGGCAACGGGCCCGCGTACGTCGCTGGGCCCGTGCGCGTGGTCGGCGGCGACATCTACGACCTGGACCGCGACGGCGACGGGGTCGGCTGCGACTGAGCCGAGGGAACCAGCGGCCGGCCGCCCGGCGTCCTACCCGCGGAACTACCCCGGGGGGCGGAGATGCGCGACACCATCAGGCGGTACGGGCGGGGCACCGGCGCGGCGGCGCTGGCGAGCGGGGTGGCCGTCGCGGTGCTGGCCGGCTGCGCGGGCCGTGCCGTCGACGGCGGCCAGCCGGCACCGGCACCCACCGGCACGCCGGTGGTCCACCCGCGCTGGACGTCCTGCGACGCGGCCCTCGGCCCGGCCACGGGAAATCCGAAGGAGCAACTCCTCGGCGGCGGCGCGGACGGCGCGGCGCTGCCGCGCCTCGACGACAGCCTGCGGCCGGTGGCGGCCGTCGTCTGCCACCGGGTGGCGCAACGACGCCCGGGCGGCGGCGAGGACCTGGTGGCCCGGGAGGACCGGGCCGGCGACGTCGCCGCGCTGGTCGCGGCGCTCCGGCTCCCCGACGAGCCCCGCACGGCCGACGCCTGCGCTCTCGATCTGCCGAGGGTGGCGTGGTTCGCGTTGCTCGACGAGGACGGCCGGTGGGTGCGGCCGGGCCTGCCGGCCGACGCCTGCGGGAAGGTCCGCATCGAGGTCCGGGACGCCGTCGCGGCGCTCGACCTGCGCCCTGTGCGGTCCACGGCCGTCGGGGAGATCGAGTCGTCGGCGGCCGCCGCGGCCGGCTGTTCGATGCAGTGGGCGGACATGGTGTGGGTCGAGACGCGCGAGCCCGGCGCTGGGCGGGCCGGCCGCCTGGGGACGGCTCTGTCGCCGGCCGGGCAGCTGCGGTGGTGCGTGTACCGGGTGCCGGCGGCCGAGCGGGGGAGCGGCAAGCCCGCCGGCGAATTCGAGCGCGGCGGGGTCCTCGCACCGCCGCGCCGGGCGGCGATCGAACGCGCCCTGGCGGCGGCACCGCCGGCCCGCCTCTGCACGTCACAGGCGAGCCGGTTCGGCCTGCTCCGGCCGGTCGACGGCACGTCCGGGGAGGTCTATGTGGAGCTCGACGGGTGCCGACGGGTCATGGCGGTGCCGCCGGCCGGCGGGGTGGTGCTCGCCCAGGGCGACGCCGCGCTGGCGGCGCTCCTAGCTGCGACGTAGCGACCGATCTGATCCAGGCCACCACCGGCGTGCTGCGCGGTCGTCTCGACCCTGGCGTGATCGAGGCCCGCGCGGCGCGCCTCGGTCGCCGCGCCGGGGCGTCGACGACGGGCGTCGGCACCACCCGCCGACGGACCGCTCCGACCCCGGCGCGTCCCACGCCCG
>DASQDS010000831.1:0-2465 GCA_035634075.1 Pilimelia sp.
GGCTGGACCGACCGGGACGAGGCGCGCTGGCCGGTCCCCTACTGGGACGTCGACGCCGGGATGGCCGCGCTGCTGATGCTGCTGACCGCCGTCGACGAGGGGTTGGGCGCGTGCTTCTTCGGCGTCCCGGCCGAGCGGGTCGCCGCCCTGCGCGCGGCGTTCGGCGTCCCGGGGACCCACCGGCCGGTCGGTGTCGTGTCGGTCGGCTACCCGGGAGCGGAGGACCGCCGGTCGCCGTCCCTGCGACGCGGACGGCGGGGTGTCGACGAGGTCGTCCACCGCGGCCGGTGGTGACCGGGCTGGGGACGGTGCTGCTCGCGGTCGCCGTCCTGCTCGGCGCGCTGACCCAGCGGGCCACCGGCCTGGGGTTCGCCCTCGTGTCCGCCCCGTTCCTCGTGCTGCTGCTGGGGCCCACGGCCGGGGTGACGCTGAGCAACGCGCTGTCCGCGTCGCTGTGCGCGCTGGTGCTGGCCCGCACCGGGCGCCGGACGCTGTGGCGGGAGGTCGCCGTCCTCGCGGTGCCCGCACTGCTGGCCATCCCGCTGGGGGTCCTCGTCGTGCGCACGCTTCCCGACGGGCCGCTGCTCATCGCCGTCGGCGCGCTGTCGGTGGGCGCCGTCGGAGTCGTCGCCGTGGGCCGCCGGCGGGAGCTGCTGCCCGGCCGGCGGTCCGCGGTGCTGGCCGGTGCGCTGGCCGGCTTCATGAACGTGACCGCCGGCGTCGGCGGGCCGATGGTGACCGCCTACGCGGTGTCGCGGCACTGGCCGCTGCCGGTGTTCATCCCCACCGCGCAGGCGACCCTGCTGGTGGTCAACGTCGCCTCGCTCGCCGCCAAGGGACTGCCGTCGCTCGGCCCCACCGTGTGGGTGGCCAGCGGGATCGCCCTGGTCGCCGGCCTGGGGGCCGGTGAGCTGGTGAGCCGCCGCCTGGGCGCGGCCCGCGGGCTGCAGCTGGTGATCGCCGTCGCGCTGGCCGGCGGGATCGCCACGGTGGTGCGGGGTCTGGCCGAGCTGTGAGCCGCTGGTTGACTGCACAGCCGTGACCAGCGACTCCCTGTCCCGCGCCGTCCTCGTGACCGGTGCGTCCCGCGGCATCGGCCGCGCCCTCGCGCATGCCTTCGCCGCCGCGGGCGACCGGGTCGCCGTCCACTGGAGCACCTCCCGGGAGCGCGCCGAGGCGGTGCTGGCCGAACTGCCCGGCGACGGCCACGTGCTGGTGCAGGCCGACCTGGCCGACGCCGACGCGGTGGGCCGGATGGTCGACGAGGCCGCCGCGGCGCTGGGCGGGCTGCACGTGCTGGTCAACAACGCCGGGGTGTTCACCGCGCACCCGCCGCTGTCGGTCTCCTACGAGGAGTGGCAGGCGGCGTGGTCGCGGACGCTGGCGGTCAACCTGCTCGGTGCGGCGAACGCCACCTTCCGCGCGGTGCCGCACCTGCTCGCCGTCGGCGGGGGCGCGGTCGTCAACGTCTCCAGCCGCGGCGCGTTCCGCGGCGAACCCGACACCCCGGCCTACGGCGCGTCCAAGGCCGGCCTCAACGCCTTCGGGCAGTCGATGGCGATCGCGCTGGCCCCGCACGGCATCTCGGTGGGCACCGTGGCACCGGGGTTCGTGCAGACCGAGATGGCCCGCGAGGTGCTCGACGGGCCCGGTGGTGACGCCGTCCGCGCGCAGTCGCCCTACGGCCGGGTGGCCCGCCCCGAGGAGGTCGCCTCGGCGGTGCTGTGGCTGGCCTCCCCCGGCGCGCGGTTCTCCACCGGCACGATCATCGACGTCAACGGGGCGTCCTACCTGCGCAGCTGACCCCCCGCCTCCGGCGGCCGGGGACACTCGGGCCATGGCCCTGTCCACGCCCCGGCTCCCCCGCCGCGCGGGCCGGCGCACCAACGTGGGCCTGCTCGGGCTGCTCCTGCTGGCCGGGGGCACCGGGGTCCTCGCCTTCGCCGTGGGGTCGCCCGGGCCGGCGCGGCTGGTCGTCGCGGCCCACGGGGCGGCCGGGCTCGGGCTGCTGCTGCTCGTGCCCTGGAAGGCCGTGGTCGTGCGTCGGGCGTGGCGCCGTCCGGCGGGCAGCCGGGGCAGCGGCGGGGTCTCCCTCGCCGTGGCGACGCTGGTCACCCTGCTCACCGGCGTGCTGCACGCCGTCGGGGTCACCGGGCCGTGGTCCTGGTCGGCCGGCGTCCCGGTGCTGCACCTGCACGTGGCCGCCGGCGTGGGCACCGGCGCCCTGGTCGTCGTCCACGCGTGGGGACGACGTCAGCGGCCGCGGGCCACCGACCTCGACCGCCGCGGGCTGCTGAGCGCGGGCGCGCTGGCCGCCGGCGCGGCGGCCCTGTGGGGCGCCGGCGAGGGGCTGCTCCGGCTGACCGGGGCACCGGGCGGAGATCGGCGGGCCACGGGCTCCTTCGAGCGCGGCACCGACGACCCGGCCGCCATGCCGGTCACCCAGTGGATCTCCGACGCCGTCC
>DASQDS010000832.1:0-1896 GCA_035634075.1 Pilimelia sp.
GTCCGCCCCGCCCTGTAGCGCAGGTCCGGTGGGAGGCCGGGGGAGCACCTTTCGACCGCGACGGCGACGGCTGTCGCGGCCGGAGCGGGCGCCGCCGGATGCACGGCCGCCCACCGATGCGCCGCGACGGCAACGTCGAGGGGGGCCACGATGACGGCAATCAGCGCGAGGACCGGGTTCACCCGCGCGCAGGCGGCGTCGAGCGCCGCCATTCTTCCCTTCATGCCAACCCCCGCCAGAGCAGTTCGCCCCCGAGCGCCAGCAGGCCGACGAAGAAGCACAGCCGGAAGGCCTCGGGCCGCGAGACCTGTGCGCGGATCCGTTGGGACGACCGGAAGTCTGGCGCCTTTTGGCCTCCCGGCGCGCTGAGCACGGCGACGCGCGTTGGCCTCACAGCCGTATGAGCCCGCTTGGCGTCATGCGGGCAGACTCGTCCCGCATCATGCGGCCGAGGCGTGCAGGAGGGTGACGGTGCGCCGGAGGTTGTAGGCCATGGCGGCGAGGCGGACCTGCAGGCCCGCCTTGGCCAGGCCGAGCCAGCGCATCCGGCGCAAGCCGTAGCTGCGCTTCCACGTCCCGAACACCTTCTCGATCCTGCAGCGGACCCGGCGGACGGCGGCGTTGTGCGCCTCCAGCCGCGCGAGCGCCTCCGGCCCGCGGCCCCAGATGCCGGTCCACACGGTGCGGGGCCGGCCGCCCCGGCCAGTGATCAGCCGCTCGGCCGCCCCACCCGTGAAGGCGCTGTCGCCGTAGACGTCCCCGGGCTCCGGCGGCAGCACCGCCTCCAACTCGGCGGCATCGTGCACGTTGGCCGTCGTGACCTCGACGCCGCGCACCAGCCCGGCGCCTTCGTCGGTGGCCACGTGCGCCTTGTAGCCATGCGTCGGCTTGCGCCGGCGATGTCCGGCCCAGCGCGCTTCTCCGTCGTGTCGGATGCTGGCGGAGGCGATCAGCGTGGCGTCCACCAGGGTGCCGGTGCGCACCGTCACGCCCTTGGCCTCCAGCTGCCGCGTGACCGCATCGAACAGCGCCCGGTCCAGGCCGCGGCGGACCAGCTCGCGGCGGAAGCGGACGAAGGCGGTGCGCTCGGGCGTGGGCTCGTGCGCGGCGAAGCCGCAGAAGCGGCGGAAGCTGGCGCGGTCGTCCAGCGCCTCGGCCAGCTTGATGTCGGAGAGGTCGTGCCAAGTCGCCAACAGCAAGCCCCGGAACAAGGCCGGCGGCGGCCAGCCCGGTTCGCCCTTCGCCGCCCCCGAGATGCCGACCATGTGGCGGTCGATCTCGCTCCAGTCGAGCAACGCGGCGAGTTCCGGTAACGACGATGCCGCACGCGGCTCCGGACGTGCGATGAGGTCTTCTTGGCCGATCCGACGCCGCGCCATCGTCGCCTCCGTGCTATGCGAGCCAGGGAACCAGAGCGCGCCGCGTCGCCGCAAGCGCCATCCGCGCACAGCTCTCTCAATCGCGTCCCGCCATGTCGCGCAGCTCCGGCGGGAGGGCCGGAAGGCAAGCCTCGGCCTCGGCCGCGGCGGTGACGACGGTCCTGGCCGGGGCCGGTGGCGCCTCCGCCGGATGCGCGACGGTTTACCGCTCTGCTGCGAACGCGAGGTCGAGCAGGGCGGTGGCGACGGCGACCAGCGCGAGGCCCGGGTTGATCCAGGCGCAGGCGGCGTCGAGATCCGCCATCCATCCCTTCATGCCGGACCTCCCCTGCGTGTCGCGTTGCGAGGATGGCCAGTCCGGTCACACCAACCCCCGCCAGGCGAGTTCGCCCCCGAGCACCAGCAGGCCGACGAAGAAGCACCGGCGGAAGGTCTCCGGCCGCACCCGCGCGCGGAGCCACCCGCCCAGCCCCATGCCCGCGAGCGCCGGCACGAGGGCGAGCAAGGAGGCGGCCGC
>DASQDS010000833.1:0-23678 GCA_035634075.1 Pilimelia sp.
GGCGGAACTCCGGCGCGGCGCCGCCGAGCCAGCCCCGCCGGCAACCGAGCCAGCTCCGCCGGCGGAGCTGGCGCTGCCCATCCACCCGGTGCCGGCGCAGCCCGTCGTGCCGTCGGAATCGGTGGCGTGACGGCACCGCAGCGGAACTGGGCCGGCAACGTCACGTACGGAGCCGCCCGGTTCCATCGGCCGACCACGCTCGCGGAGCTGCGCGGGCTGCTCGCCGCAAGCCGCCGGGCCCGCGCGGTGGGCACGGGGCACTCGTTCAACCGGATCGCCGACACGACCGGCGACCTCATCTCGGTCGCCGGCCTGCCGCGCACGGTCCGGCTGGACCGCGCCGCCGGCACCGTGACGGTCTCGGCCGGGATCCGGTACGGCGAGCTTGCCACCCACCTGCACGCGGCGGGCTTTGGTCTGCCGAATCTCGGCTCGCTGCCGCACATCTCGGTGGCCGGGGCGTGCGCGACCGGCACGCACGGCTCCGGTGAGCGCAACAAGGGGCTGGCGACCGCCGTCACCGGGCTGGACCTGGCGACGGCGGGCGGCGAGCTGCTGACGTTGACCCGGGCGGCCGACGGCGACCGGTTCGCCGGGGCGGTGGTCGGCCTCGGCGCGCTGGGCGTGGTGACCAGCCTGACGCTGGCCGTCGTGCCGTCGTTCGACGTGCGGCAGTACGTCTACGACGACCTGCCGTGGGACTCGCTGATCTCGCACTTCGACGAGATCGCCGGCGCGGCGTACAGCGTCAGCGTTTTTGTCGATTGGGCGGGGCCGCGGGCCAAGCAGGTGTGGCTCAAGCAGCGCCTCGGGGGCCCGGACGCCGGAGCGCCGCCGCGCCGGTGGCTGGGCGCGACGCTCGCCGACGGGCCGCGGCACCCGGTGCCCGGCGTCGGCCCGGAGCCGGCCACCGAGCAGCTCGGCGTGCCGGGGCCGTGGCACACCCGGCTGCCGCACTTCCGGCCGGAATTCACTCCGAGCGCCGGCGCCGAGGTGCAATCGGAGTACCTGTTGCCGCGCGGCCGGGCGCTGGCGGCACTCGCCGCCGTGGCGGCCGTCCGCGACAGCGTCGCCCCCGCCCTGCAGGTGTGCGAGATCCGCACCATCGCGGCCGACGACCTGTGGCTGAGCCCGAGCTACGGCCGGGACACGGTGGCGCTGCACTTCACCTGGGTGCCGGCCGCGGACGCGGTCGCGCGGGCGGTGACCGCCGTCGAGGGGGCGCTGGCGCCCCTGGACGCGCGGCCGCACTGGGGCAAGGTCTTCACGCTGGACCCGGCGGTCGTCCGGGCGCAGTACGACCGCCTGCCGGACTTCGCGCGGCTGCGCGGCGAGGTGGACCCCGACGGCGTCTGCCGCAACGAGTTCGTCGACCGCTACGTGCCCGCGGCGCCCTGACCGCGCCGGGCGGTCGCCGGCGGGTCGCCGGCGCCGAGCGCCGACAGCACCCGGCCGAGGGCGGTGGCGATGGTGGCGCGCTCCGCCGGCTTGAGGTGGGACGAGTACAGGCGCTCGATGCCGGCCAGATATGTCGGGGCGGCAGCGCGCAGGCGCCGGCGCCCCGCGTCGGTGATCGCCGCGTGCGCCGAACGGGCGTCCCGAGGGTTCGGCTCCCGGGTGACCAGGCCCGCCCGGACGAGCTCGTCGACGACCCGGCTGACCCGGGTGCGGCTGACCACGGCCACCGCTCCCAGCTGGCCCATGGTGAGCCGCCGGCCCGGCGCGGCGTTCAGCTCCAGTAGCACGTCGTACCAGGTCAACGGCAGCCCGTGGGTCGCCTGAAGCTCCCGGTCGAGCAGCGGCACCAGGGCCGCGTGGACCTTCAGCAAACCGGCCCAGGCCGCCACGCCCTGGTCGTCGTGGGTGCGCTCGCTCACATCCACAGCGTAGCACCTTGTGCGTGCGCACACACCTTGCTAGGAATGTGCGTACGCACATAACTGGCTCGGGAAGGGTACCGACATGAGCAAGCTGCTGCACATCTCCGCCTCGCCTCGCGGGGCGCGGTCCGAGTCGCTGGCCATCGCGGCGACGTTCGTGGCCGGCTTCCGCGCGGCGCACCCGCACATCGCGGTGGAGACCTTCGACCTGTGGGACGGCTCGCTCCCCCAGTTCGGGCCGCCCGCGGCCGCCGCCAAGATGGCCGTATTCGCCGGTGCCGACCCGGCCGGCGACGAGGCCCGGGCCTGGCGCGCCGCCGCCGACACCTTCGCCCGCTTCGACTCCGCCGACCACTACCTGTTCAGCGTGCCGATGTGGAACGCCGGCGTGCCGTACATCCTCAAGCAGTTCATCGACGTGGTCAGCCAGCCGGGCATGGTGTTCGGGTTCGACCCGGAGCGGGGCTACACGGGCCTGCTGCGGGGGAAGAAGGCGGCGGTCATCTACACCTCGGCGGTGTACGGCCCGGGCCGCGGCCCCGAATTCGGTGACGACTTCCAGCGCACGTACGTCACCAGCTGGCTGCGGTGGGCCGGCGTCGACGACATCACCGAGATCTCCTTCCGGCCCAACCTGGCCACGGCGGACGCCGACGCCGGCCGCCGCGCGGCCCACGAGGCGGCCAAGAGCGCGGCCAAAACCTTCGCCGCCCCCCAGCCCCCTGCGCTCCACCACCGCCAAGCCGCGTGATCAAGGGATCGGTGCCAACTCGGCCGGCGTGTCGTGGCACCGATCCCTTGATCACCGGGCTGGGGGCGGGGGTGGGGTGGGGGCGGAATTCTGTCTCACGTGGCCGCCGGCACCGCCGGCAGGCCGGGGGAGCTCAGCCACCGGCTACGGACGGGAGGATCTGCACCTCCGCCCCGACCGGCACCGGGGTGTCCAGCCCGCCGCTGCGGCGGCAGTCCTCCCCGTCGACGTACACGTTGACGTACCGGCGCAGCTCCCCCCGCTCGTCGCGGACCCGCCGCGCCAGCCGCGGCCAGTGCGCCGCCAACTCGTCCAGCACCGCCCCCAGGCTGCCCGCCGCCGCGACCTCCAGCCGGCCGGCGCCGCCGGCGTCGACGCGCAGCGCCCCCGGCACCAGCACGGTCACCACGTCACACCGCCGCGGCCCGGACGCACAGCACGTCGGGCAGGTGGGCGGCCACCAGCGACCACGAGTCGCCCTCGTCGCGGCTGGCGTACACCTCGCCGGACCGCGTGCCGAAGTAGACCCCCGCCGGGTCGACGTCGTCCACGCACATGGCGTCGCGCAGCACCGCCGGATAGAACGGCTCCTCGGGCAGCCCGGCGGACAGCGCCTCCCACGTGCCGCCCGCGTCGGCCGAGCGGAACACCCGGCAGCGCCTCTCCGGTGGGAACCGCTCGCCGTCGGCGACCAGCGGGAAGGTGTAGACCACGCCGGCGCGGGTCGGGTGGGCGACGATCGGGAAGCCGAAGTCGCTCGGCAACCCGTCGGCGATGGACCCCCAGGTGGCACCCGCGTCGTCGGACCGGTAGACCCCGTGGTGGTTCTGCGCGTAGAGCGTGTCCGGCGCCTGGGCGTCCCGGGCGACCTTGTGCACGCACTGGCCGAACTCGGGCCACGGGTCGGGCATGAAATACGCCTTGATGCCGGTGTTGGAGGGGGCCCAGCTCGCGCCGCTGTCGGCGCTGCGGTAGACCCCGCCGGTCGACATCGCCACCGTCAGCCGCGCCGGGTCGCGCGGGTCGACCAGCACCGTGTGGATCGCCTGCCCGCCGAACCCGGCGTCCCACCGCTCGCGGTGCGGGTGCTCCCACAGCGAGCGGACCAATTCGTACGTCACGCCGCCGTCCACCGAGCGGAACAGCGCGGACGGCTCCGTACCCGCGTAGACGACGCCGGGCTCGGCGGCGCCGGCCGGCGCGAACTGCCAGACCCGGCCGAGGCTGGCGCCCGTGTCCGCCGGGAACGACACCGGCGGCTGATCCGGCTCCCGCCAGCTCGCGCCGAGGTCGTCGCTGGTCGCGACGCTCGGCCCGAAGTGGGAGCTGGACACCCCCGCCAGGAGCCGGGGCGCGGCCCCGCGCTTGTCGATCGCGACCGCGTAGACGCCGGTCATCGCGAAGTGCGGCGGGCCGAGCCGCCAGCGCCCGCGGTCCTCGCTCGTCGCGAGGAACAGACCCTTGCTCGTGCCGATCGCCAACAGCGTCGCCATGACGCTCCCTCCCGTCCGCGCCGCCTCGTCGCGCCGCTGCCGGCCAGTATGCCGCCGCCCACCGACATCTACCGGGCCGACGTCAGTTGCCGACCGCCGACATCAGTTTCCGGCCGCCGCCGTCAGGTTCCGGCCGCCGCCGTCAGCCGGCCGTGCAGGACCAGTGCCCAGGTGAGGAGGCCGAACGAGGCGACGTGCGTCACCGCGCGCAGGAGGTTCAGGCGCACCCAGGCCGCCTCGAAGGCCGCCCGGACGGCGGCGAGGTCCCCGATCCGGTCGGGCTCCCCCGCCGCGGCCAGCCGGTCGTTGAGCGGAATGTTGCCGGCGAAGGTGATCGCCAGCGCCAGCGCGTACAGGAGCAGCGCGGCGCCGATCCAGGGCAGCGCGGGGCGCGTCGGCCCGGTCGCGTGCAGTACCGCGGCGAGCGCGGTCAACAGCGGCGCGCCGGCGAAGGACGCCGCGAACCACCCGTTCAGGATTGCCACGTTGATGTTCTGCATGGCCACCACCAGCGTGCGGTCGTCGCCGCGGGCCAGGCCGGGCATGACCGAGTTCGCGTACGCGACGAAGAGCCCGGCGCTGAGGCCGGCCGTGACGGTCGCCGCGACCAGCGCCAGCGCGCCGTACTGATCGTGTGTCATGGCGCCAGTCAAGACCACCGGCCGGGATCGGTCGAGTTCGCGGGATTCCGGGTCGTCCGGGGCGGGGTCGCGAGCGGATCATGAAGCCCGCCACGGGCTAACGGGTCCCGGTTACGGGCCGGCGGGCGCCGAGGTGGGCGGGAACAGCGGTGAGTGCCGCCACGGCCAGCACGGTGGCCAGCGTGAGCGCGATCAGCTGCCAGGCCGCGGGCAGCGTGGCCCTGTCGCCGTCGCCGCCGGTCACCGCCATGATGGCGGCGAAGAGCAGGTAGCCGCCCGGGAAGATGCCGAGGACGGCGCCGACGAGGGCGGGCAGCACCTGCGCGGTCGCCAGGGCGACGGTCACCTCCCCCCGGGTGGCGCCAAGGGCGCGCGCCAGCGCCGACGCGTGCCGGTTGTCGAGCACCGTCGCCCAGGTGATGACGATGGCGTTGACCGCCGCCAGGGAGAGCAGGATGGCCGTCCAGACGCCGAGCACGTGCCGCAGCACCGACACCTGGGCCGCGCTGTACGCGCCTGGCTGCTCGCCGAGGAAGGTGTCGAGGATCAGGAGGACGTAGATCCCGGTGACCGTGACCGCGATGCTGACCACGGCCAGCACGACCCGGCGCGGCCGGCGGGCGGCGACCCGCAGGGCGAGAAGCAGCGGGACGGGAAGTCGCGCCGACCAGGCGATCAGCCAACCGGTGCGCCGCGGTGCGCGGGCCGCGTCGGCCAGCGCGCTGACGGTGCTGGTGCGAGCGCCGCGCAGGGCCGGGACGGCCGTCGCCACGACCGCGACGCCCAGTGCCACGGCGGTCACCGAGGCGACGGTGGACCACGTCAACGACGGCGTCCCCGCGCTGCCGATGAGGCCCGCGCTCGACTCGGTGAGCAACGGAGCGGCCAGCGCCCCGATCGCCAGCCCGGCTGCCGCCGCGGCGACGGCCACCAGGAGATACTCCGCGAGCAGCACGGCGGCGACCAGGCCCGGCGTGCCGCCGACCGCCTTGAGGAGCCCGACGCGCCGGGTCTGGTCGGCCAGCCGGCCTCCGACCAGCACGGAGAGGCTGGCCACCGCGAGCAGGCCGAGCAGCCAGGCGCCGATCAGCAGCAGGATCTGGGAATCCCTGGCCAGTTCGGTGGCGTCGGCGAGGATGCTCCGCCAGCCCTGCAGGCGCATCATCATGCCGCCGCGGTCGGCGCTGTTGGCGTCGATGAACGCCTCGGCCTCGGCCGGGTCGGCGAGCTTGAGGTTCAGCACGTACGCCAGGGAGTCCTGTGCCGGGGCGAGGCTGCGCACGTCCGCCTGCGTGAGCCAGACCAGCCCGGGGTTGCGCAGCAACGCGGGGGGCAGGTCGCGGTCGGCCGGGTCGGCGCCGCTGTAGCAGCCGACGGAGACGAGGCAGGACACCCCCGGATGGGGCGGCATGGCGGCGGTGACGGCCAGGCCGACGACCGTGAACGACCTGCCGCCCAGGCGCACCGGTTCACCGACGGTCAGGTCGAGGGAGCTGGCGAAGGCGGCTTCGAGCACCACGCCGTTACCGCTGACCCAGCTGCCCACCGTCACCGCGGGCTGATCGACCGCGGCGGCCGTGGCGTCGCGCCCTTCGATCTGCACGTCCGACGTCCGGCCGGACGCGGCGAGCGTCCCCGCGAGGACGGGGTACGGTCCGCTGTGCCCGGTGACGCCGGACGCGCCGGCCAGCTTCTCGAGGGCGGCGAGGTCGCCGGCGTGGGGGATGCTGGCGACCACGTCGGGGCCCCGGGTCACCGCCCGGGTGCTCTCGTACGGGTCGCTGGCCGCGTCCCGCAGGACCAGCCCGAGCGTCAGCGTCGTGGTGGCCGCGAGGATGGCGATCAGCAGAAGCGCGGCCTCGGTGCGGCGCCGCCGGAGGTCGCGCACGGCGAGCCGGAGCACGAGGAGGGTACGGCCCATCCTGGTCAGTCCCCCAGCCCCACGAGCGTGCCGAGCCGGCCGGTGGTGCCCCCGGTCAGCCTGGTCTCGTCCACGAGTGCCCCGTCGCGCATCGAGAACATCCGGTCCGCGGTGGCCGCGACCCGCGCGTCGTGGGTGACGATGACCAGCGTCTGCCCGGACTCGTGCAGGTCCTCGAAGAGCTGCAGGACGTCCAGGGTCGCCGCGCTGTCCAGATTTCCGGTCGGCTCGTCGGCGAGCACCACCAACGGTTCGTTGCTCAACGCCCGGGCGACAGCGACCCGCTGCCGCTGGCCGCCGGAGAGGGCGGACGGCAGGAACCGCGCCCGGCCGGCGAGCCCCAGCTGCTCCAGCAGCTCTTCGGCCCGCCGCCGGGCGGCCCGTGGCGAGCGGCCGGCCAGCAGCGCCGACAGCTCCACGTTCTCCACGGCGGTGAGCTCCTCCATCAGGTGGAACGACTGGAAGACGTAGCTGACGTCGGTGCGTCGCGTCCGGGCCAGGGCCTTCTCGCTGAGGTCGTCGATGCGCCGCCCGTTCAGCGAAACCTCGCCGGCCGAGGGCCGGTCCAGCCCGCCGAGCAGGTGCAGCAGCGTGGACTTCCCGCAGCCGCTGGGCCCCATGATCGCCACCGTCTCCCCCGCGCAGACGTCGAGATCGACCCCGTCGACGGCGCGTACCAGCCCCTCCCCCGTGCCGTACTCCTTGCGCAGCCCGCGGGCGCGGAGCACGGGCGTGTCGGCGGCTTCGGTCATGATCCACTCCTTCGGTGCGTCCAGTTCGTCTCACACGCCTCGAGCCATCGCAGGTCCGCCTGGAGCCGGAGCACGACGCCCTCCAGCAGCAGCGCCGCGGCGGAGCCCGCCGGCTCCGCCATGGCGGCGCGCTGGGCGTCCCGCAGCCGGCGCAGCAGCTCACGGCGCTGGGTGTCGACGATGGCGAGCGGGTCGGCCAGCCGGGCCGACGCGGCCGCGATCAGCTTGAGATGGAACTCCGCGAGGTCCGGCCGCGGCCAACCCACCTCGGCGACCCACTCGGCGACCCGCTGCTGGCCGGCGGGGGTGAGCGCGTACACCTTGCGATCCGACCGGTCGGCGCCGCCGGCGGACCTCTCGACCGCCAACAGGCCGGCCTTCTCCAGCCGGGTCAGCGTCACGTAGATCTGCCCGGCGTTCAGCGCGTCCCCGAGCGGGCCGAGCGCGTCGCGTAGCCGCGCTCGCAGCTGGTAGCCGTACGACGGCTCCTTGGCCAGCAACGCGAGTATCACTTCCTGCTGCACGGGACCCCCTATAACCGTTAGCCGGTATGTCTAACGGTTATATCCGCCGCCGTCAAGCCCTGCGGCGGCAGGGCGGGCCGGTCAGCGCAGCCGGATCGCCACCTCGCCCGCGCCCCCATCCGCCCGGACCAGCACCCCGCGCCCGTCGGGAACCGCCGTCCCGCCCTCGACGCCCTCGACCGCGTCGGCCGGCACGCCGGTGAGCAGCACCTGCCAGGCCGCCGGCGCGCCGCTCTCGGCGGTCACCCGGAGGGTCCCGGCGCGCCGCGCGGTAACGAACGCGGCGCCGGCCGCCCCGGCCGGCGCCGGCACCGGCGTGCGGACGGCGGCACCCTCGGCGAGCTCGTACACGCCCAGGGTGACGCCGTCGGCGTAGTCGTACTCCGGCCCGCCGTCCACCGCGCCCAGCGGCAGCACGGCCCCGGGCCGCACGAGCAGCGGCACGCTGTCGAACCCGTGCCGTTCCCGCACCCACCGCGGCCCGGTCACCCGCTCGCCGGTCAGCAGGTGCGTCCAGGTGCCCGCCGGGACGTAGTAGTCGACCGTGCCGTCGTCGGTGAAGACCGGCGCGACCAGCAGGTCGTCGCCCAGCATGTACTGCCGCTCCAGGTACCGGCAGGCCGGGTCGTCGGGGAACTCCAGCACCATCGCCCGCATCACCGGGATGCCGCCGGTGTGCGCCTGCCACGCCGCCCGGTACAGGTACGGCATGAGGCGCGCCTTCAGGCGCGTGAAGTGGCGCAGCACGTCCACCGCCTCGTCGTCGAACAGCCAGGGCACGCGGTACGACGAGCTGCCGTGCAGCCGGCTGTGCGAGGAGAGCAGCCCGAAGGCGATCCACCGCTTGAACACGGCGGCGTCCGGCGTGCCCTCGAACCCGCCGATGTCATGGCTCCAGTACCCGAATCCGGACAGCCCGAGGGACAGCCCGCCCCGCAGGCTCTCGGCCATGGCCGGGTAGGTCGACTCGCAGTCGCCGCCCCAGTGCACCGGGAACTTCTGCGAGCCGGTGGTCGCCGAACGCGCGAACACCACGGCCTCGCCGTCGCCCCGGCGCTTGCGGAGCACATCGAACACGGTCTGGTTGTAGAGGTACGTG
This sequence comes from Pilimelia sp., assembly GCA_035634075.1. Taxonomy (GTDB): domain Bacteria; phylum Actinomycetota; class Actinomycetes; order Mycobacteriales; family Micromonosporaceae; genus DASQDS01. The sequence goes on from DASQDS010000833.1 coordinate 9,062, forward strand.
TAGTAGTTGTGCATGCGCTCCGGGTCGGACCCGTCGGCGTACACCACGTCGGTGGGGATCCGCTCGCCGAAGTCGGTCTTGAAACAGTCGACACCCTGCTCCAGGAGCGCGTCGAGCTTTCCGGCGTACCACTGGGCGGCCTGCGGGTTGGTGAAGTCGACGAGCGCCATCCCCGGCTGCCACTCGTTGCCCTGCCAGGTGTCGCCGTTCGGCCGGCGCAGCAGGTAGCCCTTCGCGTGCCCCTCGGCGAACAGCGGCGACCGCTGCGCGATGTACGGATTGATCCACACGCAGACCCGCAGGCGGCGCGCCTTGAGCCGGGCCAGCATGCCGGTCGGGTCCGGGAAGGTGCGCGGGTCCCACTCGAAGTCGCACCAGTGCAGCTCGCGCATCCAGAAGCAGTCGAAGTGGAACACGCTCAGCGGCAGGTCCCGGGCGGCCATGCCGTCGACGAACTCGCTCACCGTCGCCTCGTCGTACGAGGTGGTGAACGACGTGGACAGCCACAGCCCGAAGGACCAGGCCGGCGGCAGCGCGGGCCGGCCGGTCAGCGCGGTGTACTTGCGGAGGATCTCCTTCGGCGTGGGGCCGTAGATCAGCAGGTACTCCAGCGCCTGGCCGGCCACGCTGAACTGCACCCGCGACACCGCCTCGGAGGCCACCTCGAACGACACCCGGCCCGGGTGGTTGACGAAGATGCCATAGCCCGCGGTGGTAAGGACGAAAGGCACATTCTTGTACGCCTGTTCGCTGCTGGTACCGCCGTCGGCGTTCCACACGTCCACGCCCTGGCCGTTGCGTACGAGCGGGCCGAACCGCTCCCCCAGCCCGTACACCAGGTCGCCGACGCCCAGGTCGAGCCGCTCGCGCACGTAGTGCTGGCCGGGTCGGGGGCCGTCGGTGGACGCGTCGGCGTCGTCCCGCACCGAGAGCAGCGCCATCCCCTTCGGCCCGCTGCCGGTCAGCACGCGGCCACCCGCCAGGAAGTCGACCCGCCAGCCACCGGTCCGGCGCACCCGGGCCGAGAGGGCGCCGGAGGTCAGGACGGCGGCGTCCTCGTCGACGGTCACCCGTACGCCGGCGGCCGGTTCATCGCCCGTCGCCGGCTCCTGGGCGGCCAGCTCGAACGCCGGGCCGGTGGCGCGCTCGCCGGCGAAGTGGGTGATGGTGACGCCGACGACGTCCGACATGGGGGCGGTGAGCCGCACGGTGACGAAGGGGCCCTTCAGCGTGTCGCCGCGGTGGCGCAGCCGGTGGGCGGGCGCGAACACCTCGAGGGAGTCGGCCGCCGCGGTGACGTCGTGGACCTCCATGGGGTACGCCGGCTGCACGCCGGGGCGCATGAACCAGTAACCGTCGCTGAACTTCATGGACACCTCTGTGCTGTCGGGCGCGCCCCGGGGCCGGCCGGTCGAAGCGTTTCGACGACGGGTCGACGGTGACCCGAACCGGTTCGATGGGCTTCGATCGTAATACGCGGCGAATCGGGCGCGCCCGGCACGGTCCTCGGCGCCGCCCGGTCGCCGACGCGCCGGCGGGGCCCCGTCGGCGACAGCGATCCGCCGGGGCCCCGCGTGACGAGCGTTCAGTAGACGCAGCTCACGGCCAGGTCGTCGACCATCATCCGGTCGTCCCAGTCCACCTGGGGGCCGCGCAACACCGAGACGCGGATGAGGACGGTCGCCGGGCCGTGCCGCCACGTCGGGACGCTGAAGGCACGCCAGTTGATGTCGGCGCGGACCTGCCGGAACGCGACGTAGGTGAACGTCGTCGGGTCGATCACCTCGATGTTGATCAAGCTGTCCGAGGCGGACAGCAGATAGACTCGGGCCGTGCAGCCGAACGTGGCCGACGGCGTGCGGGGCAGCCGCACCTGGCGGCCCACCGACGAGAAGCCGCCCTGGCTCCAGACGTTGGCCCAGGCAAGCTGCTGGCCGCTGCGCGGTGAGCCGAAGTCGTGGCCGAAGCCGCCGTAGTGCGTGCCGGCCCCGTCGAAGGACCAGGCCGCCGCGGGGTTCACCTCGAACCCGTCGGCGAACTGCCAGACCCCCGCCTGGGCCGGCGCGGCGTGCCCGGCCAGGCCGGCGGAGGCGAGGGTCAGGGCGACGACAAGCGTCGCCAGTCGGCGCCGGAAGTGCTGCGCGCGTACGCCGGACCGGGACTGCGGCATGGAAACCTCCGTGAGCTTCGCCGGCGCCAGCGGCGCCGCACTGTCGAAGCTCGCACGCGGTTGGCTTCCCGGGCAGGCGCCACCACCCGGGCCTTCGGGCACCGTCGGCTGCCCGTCGGGGCGCCGCGTCAGGGCGGCGGCAGCACCTCGAACGCGGGGTGATCGGCGGCGACGGCGTGCAACTGCTCGTCGGTGGAGTCCGGGCCCACCCCGTCGAAGAACGCCCCGACCTCCGCCTTCCACCGCTTCAGGTAGGCCCGCAGGACCGGTATCTTCTCGTCGTCGCCGAGCTCTCGGCCGCGGAACGCCTCCGTCCGCTTGCCCAGCCGCAACTCGCCGGTCCCGGCGGCGCGCAGGTTGCGCACCCACTGGCCGTGCCCGCGGGCGGAGACGAGGTACCGGCGGCCGTCGAGCTCCAGCAGGTTCACCGGCGTCGTCCGCCAGGTGCCGCTGCTCCGGCCGCGGACGGCGAGCACGCGGGAGCCGAGGAGGCTGACGCCGCGGCCGGTGAGGAACGCCACCGCGCGGTTGAAGACGTTGCGGGTCAACCAGCCCGGGGCACGGTAATGGGCAGCCATGGCCCACAGTCTGCCCGGCTGCGCCACCCGTGACCATCGCCCGGGGGCACGGGCCCGGGCCACGCCGACGGGGTGCGGCGCGGCCCGGGCCCGGCCGGTCAGGTGCAGGCCGCGCCGTTGAGCGTGAACGCGGTCGGCGGCGGGTTGGCACCGGTGTACGTGGCCCGGAAGCCGATCGTCACCGCGCGGCCGGTGGGCAGGTCCGCGTTCCAGGACAGATCGCGGACGGCGACCGTGTTGTCGGGGCCGGGCGTCCACGCGCCGCCCCACAGCTCCGTCACGCGCTGGTTGCCGGGGAAGGCGAAGCCCACCCGCCAGCCCGCGGTGGGCGGACCGGTGTTGGTGATCGTCAGCTGGGCCACGAACCCGCTGCCCCAGTCGCTGCTGACCGTGTAGACCGCCCGGCACGTCGCCGCGACGGGCACCCGGATCAGGAACTCGCTGTTGGCGACGTTCCAGTGGGTGGCGAGGTAGCTGCCCGGCGCCGGGTTGGTGTTGAAGTAGTCGTCCAGGTTGCAGTCGATCTGGTTCTCGGCGGCGCCGGCGCAGACCTTGGTCAGCTCGCGGCCGGGCGGGATCCCGCCGTCGTCGTAGCACATGATGTCCTCGTCGTCCCAGCAGTGGCCGCCCGACGTGGCGTGCGGGGCGCTGCCGTTCACCGCGCCGAGGGTGTGCAGGAGTTCGTGCCCGGACGCCGGCCAGCCGAAGCACCCGCCCTGGGCGCCGAGCATGGCGTAGTGCGGGCCGGAGTTCCAGGCGTTGCCCGGGCCGGGGCTGTCGTCGTCCGCCGTGGGGAACGCCAGCCCGCAGGCGTCCCGGTCCCACCACACGAGGTACTTGCGGTCGGTCCGGTCGTACCCGCGCTCGGCGAGGGCTGCCTGCACGGTGAACTCGTTCGCCATGGACGCCTGCGGAATCACCACGTTGGCGACCGCGGCCACGCAGGACGCGTCGTGGACGTACCGGACGTGGCGCACACCGCCCGCGGTGCCCTGCCGGGTCGACGCCTCCACGAACAGCCCGTCGACCTCCACCGCGAACTGCTGGAACTGCGGCAACAACTCCGGGTACCGGTCGGCCTGGGCGTTCCCGCGCACGTACACCAGCTGGACGCGCTTGCCGCTGGCGCCGTCCCCGTCGCAGGTGACCCGGGGCGGGTCAGCCATCGCCGGCCGGCCCCAGGCCAGCACGACGGCGGTCATCGCGAGCGTGAGCAGGACCGCCCACCACCCGCGTCCGACAGCTCGGGTCATCAGCCACCTCCCTGCGGTGCCGGGCCGACCGCGGATCGCGCGGCCCGTCGTTCAGAGTGGCCACCGCCGCTATACATCCGGCATGCGCCGGCCATGCGGCCGGCCGCCCGCGGCGCGGGCCGCCGGCGGTTAGTGTGCGGACATGGACCCAGGCGCCGGGGCCGCCTGCCGGGGGGACACCCTGGCCTTCCGGTTGGCCGATGCCGAGCACCGCCTCGCCGGCGTGCGCCTGTACCAGCACGCGGGCCTGCCGGTGGACCGGTTGGACTTCGGTCGGGACGATGCCGCCGGCGGGTGGCGGCTGGAGCTGCCGCGGCCGGCGCTGTGGCGGCTGGAGTACCTGTTGGAGCTCCGCCACCACGACGGCGGCACGGAGCTCGTCTGCGACCCCGGCAACCCGCACCGGGTCGGCGGCGCGTACGGCGACAAGTCCGTCCTGCACTGCCCGGACTACGCGGAGCCGGCCTGGCTCGGCCAGGCCGGCGCGGACGGGGCGTGGCGGGAGATCGCGATCAGCGCCCCGGGCATCCGCGCGGAGGTGTGGGCCCGGCTCTGGTCGCCGGCGGGTGCCGACGACCGGGTGGTGATCGCGCACGACGGCCCGGAGTACGACAAGCTGGCGGCGCTCGGGCACTTCAGCGCGGCCATGGTGGCCGCCGGCCGGCTCCCGGCGCACCACCTCGTCCTGCTGGCTCCCGGCGACCGCAACGAGTGGTATTCGGCCAGCCCCGCGTACGCCTGGGCGCTGGCGGCCGACGTGCTGCCGCGCCTCGCCACCGAGCTCGGCACGACGCGGCCCGTGGTGGGGTTGGGGGCGAGCCTCGGCGCGCTGGCCATGCTGCACGCGCAGCGGCGCTACCCGGCCGCCTTCGCCGGCCTGTTCCTGCAGTCCGGCAGCTTCTTCCAGCCCCGCTACGACCGGCACGAGTCCGGCTTCCGCCGGTACCTGCGGATGGTGCGGTTCACCGGCCAGGTTCTGCGCGCCGCCGACGGGCCGCCCACGCCCACGATGCTGACCTGCGGACGGGTGGAGGAGAACCTCGCCAACAACCGCGACATGGCGCGGGCGCTGTGGCGGCAGGGCTACCCGGCGACGCTGTTCGAGGTGCCGGACGCGCACAACTACACCGGCTGGCGGGACGCGTTCGACCCGTACCTCACCGACCTGCTGCGCCGGGTCTGGGCGGTGGGCTGAGGATGCGTACGCACGCGGTCGAGCTGCCGGCCCCGGCGATCGGCGGGGCGGGCGCGGTGATCCGCTACGGCCACTGGGGACGGCCGGTGCTGATGTTCCCGTCCGAGGGCGGCCGGGCCCGGGACCTGGCGGACAACGGCATGGTGGCCGCGGTGGCGGACCTGATCGAGGCGGGCCGGGTGAAGCTGTACTGCGTCGACTCGTTCGACGCCGGCTCGTGGGCGGCGCGGGAGCTGCCGTTGGAACAGCGGGCGCGCCGGCACGAGGCGTACGAGTCGTGGCTGCTGGACCAGGTGGTGCCGCACATCCGGGCGGACAGCGGCGGCGCCGCGGAGCCCATCGCGGCCGGCTGCTCGATGGGCGCCTTCCACGCCCTGAACGTGGCGCTGCGGCACGCCGACGTGTTCCCACTCGCGCTCTGCCTGTCCGGCAACTACGACCCGGCGGCCTGGCACGGCTGGGGCGAGCGCGGCACCGCGGCGTACGTCAACAACCCCACCGACTACGTGCCGCACCTGGCCGGCGAGCACCTGGACTGGCTGCGTGGCCGGCTGTCCGTGCTGCTGGTCTGCGGCCAGGGGCAGTGGGAGGACACCACCGGCGCGCTCGACTCCACCCGCCGGATGGCCGGCCTGCTGGCCGCCAAGGGCATCCGGCACGAGCTCGACCTGTGGGGCCACGACGTCCCGCACGACTGGCCGTCGTGGCGCGCCCAGTTCGCCCACCACCTGCCCCGGTTCTGTTAGGGAGGCGCCATGTCCGAGCTGGACCACGTCATCGGCTTGCTGCTCGGCACGGAGGACGACTGGCCGCGGGCGTTCGAGGCGCTGGTGCGGCGGCTCGGCCGGCTGACCGCCGCGGACGGCCGGGCACACCGGCTGAGCACCGCGCGGGTCACCATCGAGCCGTTCGACCTGCGGTACCGGCCCCGGCACAGCCTCGTCATCGACCGCCTCGCGTACTGGTACTACCACCCGCGCGAGTGGCTGAAGAAGGCCGCGCTGATGGACGACGTGTACCTGCTCAACAGCCCGTTCACGTTCCAGTCGATGGAGAAGCACGCCGCCTACTGCGCGATGATGCGGCTGGGGCTGAAGGTCCCGGAGACCGTGCTGGTGCCGTACAAGCACCCGCTGGACAACGCGCGGTGGGCGTACACCGCAGCCCGCTACAACCAGGCCTTCGACCTCGACGCGGTCGCCGAGCGGCTGGGTTACCCGCTCTTCATGAAGCCGTACGACGGCGGGGCCTGGGTCGGCGTGTCGAAGATCCGGGACAGCGAGGAGCTGCACGCGGCGTACGACGCCTCCGGCGAGCGGCTGATGCACCTGCAGCAGGCCGTCGAGGACTACGACGTCTTCGCCCGGTCGCTGTCGATCGGGCCGGAGACGATGGTGATGAAGTTCCGCCCGGAGCTGCCGATGCACGACCGGTACGCGGTGGCGCACGACTTCCTCACCCCCGCGCTCGGCGACGAGGTGGTCACGATCTCCCGGCTGGTCAACGCGTTCTTCCGGTGGGAGTTCAACTCCTGCGAGACGCTCGTGCGCGGTGCCGAGGTGCACCCCATCGACTACGCCAACGCGTGCCCGGACGTGGCGCTGACCTCGTTGCACTACTACTTCCCGTGGGCGATGTCGGCGTTGCTGCGCTGGAGCGCGTACTGCGTGGTCACCGGGCGGCGGCCGCGGCTGGACACGGACACCGCCCGGTACTTCGCGGTCGGCGACCGCGAAGACCTGTCCTACGCGGACAAGCTGCGCGCGTACCGGCGGCTCGCGGACGAGCACTTCGAGACCGAGCGGTACGCCGAGTTCTGCGCCACCACGCTCGCCCACACCGACGAGCTGGTCTACGACTGGGTACGGTCGGCGGAGTTCGACGACCTGCTGGTGGACACGGTGCGGGTCACGTACCCGCCGCACGAGCACGACCGGTTCGTCGCCCACTTCCGCGGGCTGCTGGGCGCCTGGGTCGCCGACCGCGCGGCCGCGCCGGGCTGACGGATGGCGGCCGGCCGTGGGGTGGTTGGCCGTAAGGTGATCGGCATGGCGGCCTGGAGCGACGTGCGCCGGCTGGCGCTGGCGCTGCCCGAGACGGCGGAGACCGCGGGCCGCGACGGCCTGCGCGCGTGGAAGGTCCGGGACCGCAGCTTCGCGTGGGAGCGGCCACTGCGGCGGTCCGACCTCGTGGCGCTGGGCGACGCGGCGCCGGACGGGCCCATCCTCGGCGCCCGGGTGCCGGACGTCGGCGCCAAGGAGGCGCTGCTCGCCGACGACCCGGCCGTCTACTTCACCACCCCGCACTTCGACGGCTACCCGGCGATACTCGTACGGCTGGCGGCCATCGCCGCCCCGGAACTGCGGGAGCTGCTCGTCGAGGCGTGGCTGGACCGAGCGCCCAGGCGGCTGGCCAAGGCCTACCTCGAGGCGGCCGACCCGCGCTCATAGCGCGGCCCCCGCGGGATCGTTGCAACGCTGCAACCGCTGCGCATTGACATCGTTGCGCCTCCGCGGCTACCAATGAACTCCTATCCGCACGAGCCGCCCCGGCGTCGTCGCCGACGGAATTGTTAGCGCTAACAAATGAGGGGACCGTGGCAGTCACCGACGAGGCCATCGCGGAGATCCGCCGGCTCATCCAGTCGGGCGCGCTGCGACCCGGCGACAGGCTGCCCGGGGAACAACAGCTCAGCGCCCGGCTCGGCATGTCCCGCAGCTCCCTGCGCGAGGCCACCCGCGCGCTGGCCATGGCGCGGGTGGTGGAGGTCCGCCGGGGCGACGGGACGTACGTCACCGACCTCTCCCCCCGCCTGCTGCTGGCCGGCTTCGCGTTCGCCATCGACCTGCTGCGCGAGGAGAGCCTGCTGGAGGTCGTCGAGACGCGCCGGCTGCTGGAACCCGCGGCCACGGCCCTGGCTGCCCGGCGCATCTCACCACGGCGGCTGGCGGACCTGCGCGACGCCCTGGACGACATGCGGGCCGCCGCCGACGACCCCGCCAAACTGGCGCACTGCCACGCGGCCTTCCACGACATCGTCATCGCGGCCGCCGGCAACGAGGCCGTCGCGGCGATCCTCGGCGGCCTCACCGGCCGGACCACGCGCGCCCGCGGCTGGCGCCCGCCCGGCGGCGACGGCGCCTTGCGGGCCATCGCGCTGCACGAAAGCATCTACCGCGCGCTGAAGGCGCGGGACCAGGACCTGGCGCGCTCCACCGCGCTGGTGCACGTACACGACTTCGAGGCCTGGCTGCGCACCCGCCTGGCCCATCACGGCCGCGCCGGTGCGGGCCAGCCCTAGACCCGAAGGATCCCATGCTCACTCCACCGGCAGCGGCGCCGCGGTGGGGAGCCAGCGGGTCACCGCCTCGGCGGGCATGGGGTGGGCGAACAGGAAGCCCTGGCCCATGGTCACTCCCGCCGCCAGGAGGGCGTCGACCTGCTCGCGCGTCTCCACACACTCGGCCACCGTCTCCAACCCGAGCACCACGCTCGCCGCCACGACGATCTGCAGCATCGCGTGGTCGGTCGGGGAGGCACCGGCCACCAGGGTCTCGTGAATTTTGAGCTGGTGGACCGGGAACGAGCGAAGCGCCGTGAACGACGCGTTGCCGGTGCCGAAATCGTCCAGCGCGATCCGGACCCCCGTCGCGGCGAGGGCCGTCAGCGCCCCTTTGGCCCGGTCCACGTCGATGGCCGGTTCGTCGGTCAGCTCCAGGATCAGCCGGCCGGCGGGTACGCCGGAGTCCGCCAGCACCCGCCGGACGGTGTCGACGAAGCCCGGGTCGTAGACCTGGGGTGCCGCGACGTTGACCGACATCGTCAGGTGCCGCTGGCTCGGGTCGGTGTGCCAGTCGGCCAGCCGCTCACAGGCCGTGCGCAGCACGTGGGCGCCGAGCACCTTGATGTACCCGGTCCGGATGGCCAGCGGGATGAACGTGGCCGGCGGCACCGGGCCGATCGCCCGGTCGTGCCACCGGGCGAGCGCCTCCAGCCCGAGGCACCGGCCGGTGGAGAGGTCGACGCGCGGCTGGAAATGCACGGTGATCTCGTCGCGGCTGATGGCGTACGCCAGGTGCTCCTCCATCCGGCGGAGCTGGGCGACGCTGCCGTGGTGGGCCGGCGTGAACCGCTCCACCCGGTTCTTGCCCTTGGCCTTGGCCGAGTACATCGCGATGTCCGCGCAGCGCATCAGGTCACCGGCGCTGAGGTCGGGCGTCGCGATGGCGATCCCGATGCTGGCGCCGACCGTGACCGACCCGTCCGGCAGGCGCACGGACGCCAGCAGGCTCTCCCGCAGCGCCTCGGCGGCCCGGTCGACGGCCGCGTCGTCCGACAGGCCGGTGAGCAGCAGGGCGAACTCGTCGCCGCCGAGCCGCGCGGGCCAGCCGGTCGTGCCGGCGGCGCGGGTGATCCGGTCGGCGATCTGGACCAGCAACTCGTCCCCCGCCGCGTGCCCGTACACGTCGTTGACCTGCTTGAAGTCGTCCAGGTCGATCATCAGCAGCGCGTTGAGGCTGGTGCCGTCGGTCGCCTCCTCGCGGGCCGCGGCGAGCCGCTGGAGGAACCAGCGACGGTTGTACAGGGTGGTCAGCTGGTCGCTGTCCGCCCGGTGGCCCAGCTCGGCGTGGGTGCGGCAGTTCACCTCGGCCAGCGACCAGTACGTCGCCATCGTCCGCAGGGCGTCGGCCATCGCGGCCGGGATGGTGGAGCCGCTGACCAGCAGGGCCCGCTCGTCGTCCTCCCCGCCGAACGCCATGCCCGACCAGGTCCGGCCGCCGATCGCGGCGTCCAGCGCCTGCGAGCTGGCCTCATCCAGTGCGGTGAGGGTCGTCGTACCCTCCGTCGGCAGGCCGGTCAGCGGCAACACTGTCCCCGTCAGGTCGCGGGACGCGACTGTTCCCGTCAGGTCGCGGGACGCGACTGTTCCCGTTTGGTCGCGGGACGTCGACACGGCCGTCTCGACGACCGCCGTGCCCGACTGCCGGCGGGCGACCAGCACCGTGTGCCCCGGCCAGTCGGCGCAGACCTCCGCGAAGCGCCGCTCCGCGATCGTGCGCACCTCGGCCAGGTCGGTCAGGTTGATCAGGTCGAGGCCGGTCCGGGCGAGCAACGACTCGCGGGCGGCCGCGCGCTGCTGGCGCTGCAGCAGCAGGTTCACCCCGGCGTTGAGCAGCGCCATCACGATCAGCATCGGCATCAGCGTGATGTTCTGCTCCGCGTACCACGTCATTCCCAGGTCGTGCGCCGCGGGCGAGATGCCGACGCTCACCAGCAGCGCGCCGATGACCAGCACCAGGCGGACCACCGCCTGGCGCATTGAACTGTGCATCGAGAAGAGCGTGAGCGACCCCATGCACAACGCGATCACCGCGTCGGGGTCCCGCTGGCTGGAGCCGCCGGCCACGATGAGGGTGGCGACGATCACCGGCTCGATCAGGAACGTCCGCTGGCGCAGGTAGGTGACCAGGTACAACGCCACCAGCGCCGCCATGGCCACGCTGCCGACAAGCTGGCGCGTCCCGCCCGCCCCCGGATACGTCTGGGTGATGTTGGGCGCCGAGCTCGCGACCGCGAAGAGCAGGCCGGCGAGGCGTGCCTTGGCGAGGGCGGTGTCCGGGCGCAGGCGGCGGAGTAGCGTCACATCGGCCCCATCGACACCGGCCTGCCGACCTGAGGAAAACTGCTAGGTGAACTGCCGGTAAATTGTTTCCGGGGCCCGGGCCGAGCGCGCGATCACGCGTCGACGACCAGGATCCGCCCCTGCAGGCCGGTGGTCATCTCGAAGTTCCGCACCCGGACGAGCAGCCGCTCGGTGATCACCTGACCGCGCGATACCAGCAGCAGCCCCTTGGCGTTGTGCAGGTCGTCCGCCAGCTCGTGGCCGACGGTGAGGTCGTCGACGGTGATCTCCCGGACCGCCTCGTTGGGCAGCCGCATTCCGGCCACCTTGGCCAGCGCGGTGACCATCTCCTGCTCGTGGGTCCGGCGGGCGGTCAGGGTGGCGAGGGCGAGGTCGACCGGCACGCCGCGGTGCACCAGCGCGTCGTACTCGCGGACCGCTTGGAGCAGCCGCGCCGGCGCCGGCGCGTCCGCCGCCATCGGTGCCATCGGGTCCCGGTCGGTCGGCAGCTGGGTCCGGATGATCCCCCGCACCGGCTCCAGCCGCGGGATGCGGGCCAGCACACCGTCGGCCAGCCGGGGCAGGGCCGCCAACATCTCCGCCTCGGCCTCGCTGTTGGGAACGCCGCCCTGCAGCGCGTCGATCACCGTCGGCGGGAGCGTGATCGCCCCGATCTCGCCGAGCTGCGCCGCCATCTCGACCTGCCAGGCGTCGGGGACGTCCAGCGTGGCGCAGACGTCCTGCGCGATCCGGCGCAGCCGGCCGGCGCGGCTGAACAGCGCGGGCTGTGCCATCGCCAACGTGTCCATCAGCGCGTCCACGCACCCCTTGAGGGTGTCCTGGAGCAGCTCCCGCTCCGCCATCAGCAGCCGGTGCTGCTCCACGGCCGCCCCGATGGTGGTCCGCAGCGGGTCCGGCGGGCACGGCTTGAGGATGAAGCGGAAGACGTTGCCGCGGTTGATGGCGGCGACGGCGACCTGGATGTCGGCGTCCCCCGTCAGCAGGACCCGGGTCGTCTCCCGGGCCACCTGCTGGGCCTGCTCGAGCATCGCGACGCCGCTCATCTGCGGCATCCGCATGTCCGAGATGACCACCGTGATCGGGTCATCCGCGGGCTCCGCGAGCAGGTTCAGCGCCTCCTGCGGCTCGGTGGTCGTGACGACGGTGTACGTCGTACGCAGCGTCCGCTGGAGCCCGTCCAGGACGAACGGCTCATCGTCGACGCAGAGAATGCGGGGCCGGACGGTCATGGGCTCGGTGTCCTCGCGTGTGCCGGGCTGTTCTCGGAAGTAGACTCGCCGTTCCCATCGGCCGGCGGCGCCGCGGCCTGAGCGGGCCCGCCGCCGTTCCCGGAATCGGCGCGCGGCAGCGTGAGCGTGAAGACCGAGCCGACGTTCAGCGTCGACTCCACGGAGATGTCGCCGCCCATCGCGTGCGCCAGCCGGCGGGCGATGAACAGGCCCAGGCCGGTGCCGCTGGTGCTCATCGTCATCGGGTCCTCGACGCGGTGGAACTTCTCGAAGACCTTCGCCAGCTGGTCGGCCGGGATGCCGCGCCCGTGGTCCGCGACGTCCACGTGCACCACGTCCGCCGCCACCCGCATGCCGACCCGCACCTGCGCCTCCTGTGGCGAGTACTTCAGCGCGTTGCCGACCAGGTTGGTCACCACCTGGAGCGCCCGGCCCGCGTCGCAGTGGGCGGGGACCGGCTCGGCCGGCAGCTCCGGCACGATGCGCGCCGTGGCCAGGTCGCCGACAACCTGCTGGACGATCGCCGCGAGGTCGTGCGTCCCGTTCGCGACCTGCAGGGCCGGTTCGTCCCGGCCGTCGCCAACGCGGGAGGCCAGCAGAAGGTCCTCCACCAGCCGCGACAGGTGCGCCGCGCGGTCCGCGACGACGTCCAGGGCCTGGGTGCGCTTGTGCGCCGGCATCCGGTCGCCGCGGGTCCGGAGGAGGTTCACATAACCCATGATCGGGGTCAGCGGCGTCCGCAGCTCGTGCGACACCGTCGCGATGAAGTCGGACTTCAGCCGCTCGGTCCGGTGCTCGCGGGTCAGGTCGGTGATGACCACGACGTCGCGGACGAGGTCGCCGCCGTCGAAGATTGCGGAGTGGGCCAGCCGCAGGTGCCGGCGGTCGCCGTCGCGCCGGCTGACGGTCAGCTCCACCGCCACCTTCGGCAGCTCCGGGGTAACCGGCATCAGCAGCGCCCGCTCGTCCGGGTCCGGCACGTCCAGCAGGTCGACCAGCCGGCGGCCGGTGGTCTCCTCGCTGGGGACGCCGGTGAGCTCGGCGAACGCCCCGCTCCACAGCCGCACCACGCCGGCGCCGTCGACCATGACGATGCCCTCGGCCGACTGCTCGACGATCGCCTGCAGCTTGCTCGTCTCCTCGACCAGCCGATCGAGGTTCTCGGCGCCGGACATGGCGGCGGCGAGGGCGTTCGCCAGCGGCGCCAGCAGCGTCAGGTCGCGGGTCGTCAGGCGGCCCCGGCGGCGGTCGCGGACGGCCAGCGCCGCGAGGCCGAACGTGCGCCCGCCGGCCTCGACCGGCACCAGCACGAGGTGCCGCAGGTCCGGCGGCAGGTTCGTGGCCACCGATGTCGGCCGGTCCAGGGCGCGGAAGCCGGCGAGGTACTCCGGGACCGGGCCGGTGCGCAGGTCGCCCGGCGCCCGCACGTCCACGGTGAGCGCGATGTCGGCCTCGTCGAGCACCACCACCGCCAGGTCGGCGTCAAAGGCGTCGCGGACCAGCAGCAGGAAACGGCGGACCAGGTCCTCCCGCTCGGCGAGCACCCGGGAAAGCTCGAGCAGGCTGGCCGACCGGGCCCGTTCGTCGGCCTCCTGCGCGGCGGCGCGGTACGCGTACGTCAGCGCCAGCGCCGGCATCGCCATGAACGGCAGCAGCATCGGCGTGTGCAGCCCGACCGCCACGGTGGTCAGGCCGGTGGCGACCGTGCCGACCGCCATGTACGCGGACAGCCGCGCCTCCGAACGCACGATCCGCCACGCCGGGACGCCGTTGACCACGCCGAGAATCTGCGCCAGGCAGTACAGGTTGACCATGGTGAAGACGAGCGTCCCGAGCAGGACCCCGAGCAGCACGCCGGCGGTCATGGTGCCGGGCGTACCGCCCAGGGCGTGCACCACCAGGGTCAGGCCGGAGAACGCCGCGACGTAGGTGCCCAGGTTGAACAGGGCCTTCACCAGCGGGCGCCGCTGGATGAGGCTGGCGGTCACCAGCCCCAGGGTGGCCGCGATGAGCGCCTGGTGCGGGGGCAGCAGGAGGACGTCGACGATCAGGGCCGCCTCGTAGAGGCTCAGCTCCTCCACCGCGTCGCCGTGCCGCAGCCGGACCACGGTGATCTCGGCCAGGCAGGTGAGGATGATCAGGCCGGGCAGCAGCCAGAACGCCGGCAGCCCGGTCGCGCCGAGGACGCTCCCCCGGCCGGCGGTGTGCGCCAGCGCGGCGGCCGCCAGGGCCGCGCCGAGGAGGCAGACCGCGACCACCCGGCGGTGGATCGGGTCCCGCGCCCAGGCCCGAAGGACGCCGACCGCCCGGGTGAGTACACCCGGGCGGCCGGCGTCGGACATCGTCGTGCTCATCGCACGGGCAACCAGGCCCATGCCCGGGCGCTCCAGCGGTCCGCCGCCCAGGCCCGCGCGGCCCAGTCTGCGTCGGCCCACGCGCGGGCCGCCCAGGCCCGTGCCGCCCAGTCCGCATCGGCCCCGGCTCGGGCCGCCCACTGCTCGGACGCCCACGCCCGCGCCGCCCACGCTCGGGCCGCCCAGGCGCGCGC
>DASQDS010000834.1:0-4406 GCA_035634075.1 Pilimelia sp.
CACCTGGCAGACGTCCACGAGCCCGGCGCCTGGGTGCGGGCGGCCGCCCATCGCGCCGCCTGCCGCGCCGCCGACCGGGAGCGCCGGGACTCGGCCCTGCGCCGGATGCTGGCGTGGACGGCACGCCCGCCGGTCGCACCGGCGGCGGACCCGGGCCGCGGCGAGCCGGGCGAGGCGGCCCGCGTCCGGGCGCTGCTGGGACGCCTGGGGCGGACCGAGCTGGCGGCGCTGGCCTGGGACATCGACGGCTTCACGGTCAACGAGACGGCCGAGGCGTTCGGCCTGACCGTCGACGAGGTCACCAACGCCCGCCGCCGCGCCCGCGCCCACCTGGCCCGGCTGATCTGCACCGCCGCGCCCGACCTGTGGGAGACCATCCGGCAGCCCGCGCAAGGAAAGGACTGAGATGGACCCCCGACATGACCCAGCGGCGCTGGACGCCGTGCTCCGGGCGGCGGACGGGCCGCTGCTGCGCGCACTGGAGGACACCATCGACGTCGGCGACCGGCTGCGGCGACTCAAGGCCGCGGCCGCGGCGCCACCGGACCTGCGGTGGGCGTACGAGCTGATGGAGACGGAGCGGCAGGCACTCGTCGCCGAGGCCGCCCGGCTGCTCACCCCGCCGCGGCGCCGCTGGGGACGGCACGCGCCGGGCGCCGGTCACGACCACCGGATGACCGAGCACCTCCTGGCCGAGCGCGTCGTGGCCGAGGTGCACCGGCGGGCGCGGACGGCCCTGCCGGTGGTCCAGCCGGCGTCGAAGGCCGCCCTGCGCCGGTGGCTGACCACCGAGATGCTGCTGGCGGTACGCGACGAACTCGCCGACCCGGCCCACGCGAGGTCGGCCGTCGGCGGTCCGGCCCGGGCCCGATGAGCGCCCCGCCGCGGCCCTCGCTCGGCGTGCTGGGGGCATCGCTCACGGCGGTGTGGCTGCGCCTGGTGATCCGGTGGCGCCACCTGGTCGGCCCGCTGCCCGCGGAACGGTCGGCGCAGTTCGCGATGGCGGCCTGCGTGGTCGTGTTCGCCGCGTTCGTGGTCGGCTCGTACGCGTGGCAGCCGCTGTTCGGCCCGGACCGGCCGCCCGCGGTGGAGCCCTCCGGGCGGCCGGAGCCGGTCCCGCAGGGGCTCGGGCCCGCGCTCCGGGCGGACCTGCCGCCCACCCGGCCGGCGGAGCGCGCACCGGCTGCCCCGGCACCGGGGCCCGCCCCGCCCGCGGAGCCCGGCATCAGCCCGCCCGTGCCCCAGCCACCCACCGCGCTGCCCCGGCCGCTGCCCCCGGCGCCGACGTCCCCGCCGCCACCGACGCCGACGCCGGCACCGCCACCGACTCCCCCACCGCCGACGTCCCCGCCACCGACACCGACGCCGACACTGACGCCGCGGGTCCGGGTGTCCGCCTCGCCGGAGTCCGGCCAGGTGCCGGACTGCGCCGGCGCCGGCGTGCTGATCACCTTCACCGGGACGGTGACGGTCGACGGGCCGGCCACCCTGACCTACCGCTGGGAGCGCAGCGACGGCGGCGTCGACACCGTGCCGCACGAACCGCTGGTGTACCCGAGCGGCGGGTCGAAGACGGTGAGCCGGACGTGGTACCGCACGGGGGTGGCTGGCGAGGTGCTGCGCGGCGGCCAGACCCTGGTCGTCCAGGGGGCGGCGCCGGCGTCGGGCTCTGCCGCGTACCAGCTGACCTGTGCCTAACGTGCGGCCCGGCGGGGCAGGATCCGGTCACCCCGTCACGGCGTGAGGATGACCGCCTGGGCGGTGAGCGCCACCCCGGCGCCGGCCCGGCTGCTCACGCGCACCGTGCCAGCCGCGACGTCCACCAGTGCGAGCGTGTTGCGCCGCACGCCCTTCGCCGCGATCAGCGTCGGATTGCCGGACGCGGCGCCGCCGACCGCGACGTCGCCGCCCTCCGCGACAACCCGGACCAGCGCGGCGTCCACCCGGTCGGCGGGCACCCCGGCCACGCCGGCGGGCGGGACCACGCCGACCATCGCCGTGCGCCCGGCCGCGACGGCGGTGAGCCCGCCCGGCGCCGGCGTGGCCGCCGGCGGCACGGGCACCGCGAGGCCGCCCACCTCGCGCGCCGCGCTGTCATCGGTGACATAGCCGACCAGGTCGACGCCCAGGACGGTGCCGGCCTGGTAGTGCACCGTCACCGCACCGCTGCTCACCGGCACCAGCAGCAGGCCGCCCCGGCTCCGGTCGGTGCCCTTGGTGGCCGACCAGAACACCTCCTGGGCCACGGCGCCGCCCCGCGCCCCGACCCGGACGAAGCCGCCGCGCGGGCCGACGTCGGCCCCGAACTGCAGCAGCACGGCGGACACCGAGCCCACCCCGCGCAGCGCCGGCACGGCGGCAAGTTGGATGACGCCGTCCTTGCCGTCCGTCTTCGGCACCAGCCGCAGCACCCGCGCCGCGGGGACCGGGACGACGCGCCCGCCGGCCGAGGCCTCGACCGGCTCGAACACACCCACCACGTGCACCAGCAGGTGCCCGCCGGCCTCGGTGCGGGCCTGCAGCGGGGTGCCCACGGTCACCGGGACGACGACCGACGTGCTGGCCTGGGCGCCGGCCGCGGCGAGGCGCAGCGCCTGGACCTCCGCGCCGGTCGGGCCGATCGTGACGGCGCCGGGCCGCGCCGCGTTGAGCGTCGAGATCGACAGAAGTACGGCGGTGCTGCCGGGCGGCAGCCCGGGGAGCTGGACGGGCACCCCCGCGCCGGCGGCCAGTACGCCGGAACGGCGGGTGTCCACGAGGGACAGCGGGCCGAAGGCTACCAGCCGGTTGCTGCCGGGCACAGTGCGCGCTCCGGCCCCGCCGGCCGACGCCGCGGACGCCGCCGCGGTCGGGTCGACGGACCGGGCGTCCAGCACGCCGGGCGGGGTCCCGGTCCGCGGGGCGACGCCGGCGCCCGTGAGCAGCCGGGCGCCGAACAGCACCGCGCCGGAGCAGACCACGACCGCGAGGACGACAGCCGCGGTCCGCAGGGCGGCGCCGGCCCGCGACCGCGAGTCCTGGCTGGTGGTGACCGCCACGGACCCGTCCCCGCCGGCGGCGGGCGCCGGCTGCCCGGGTGGAACCCCCTGCGGCCGCTGCGGCATGACGCCCTCCGATCCCGTCCACGCTGCGCTGGGCCCGGGGCGACGGGCCGGTGCCGGACAGCGTATCCCCGCCGCGTCGTGCCGGAGTGGCCGCCGGCCGCCCCCGGCCGGCTCGCCGTCCAGGCAGCCCGGCCCGACCCAGCCGGCATCCCCCGGCTTGGCGTCCACAGCGGACGCCGTCGCGGATCGCTCGCCCATCACCCGGAGTCTCATGCGCACCGTCCCTCGCCGACCGGTCCCCGTCGTCGATGGTTCGCCGCGGGTCGGCCGACCGGTTCCCGGCGCGCGGGATCCACAGCGGTCGCTCGACGCCGTATCGTTGCGCGGGTGGCCGTGAGAGACACGCCCCCGGGCTCCGCCAAAGGCCGCGACTCCACAGCCGCAGGCCGCGACTCCACAGCGGGCCGCGCAGAGCTGTCGGCCATCGTCCGCCGCCAGTTCGCCGCCGGCGACGTGGACGCCCTCGGCGCCGTCTACGACAGGTACGCCCGCCCTGTCTGGGCGGTGGCGATGAAGGTCACCCAGGCGGACCACCTGGCACAGGAGGCGGTCCAGGAGACCTTCATCCGCGCCTGGGGGGCGGCGTCCTCGTACGATCCGAGCCGCGCCCTCGGCCCGTGGTTGCTGACGATCGCCCGGTACACCGCGCTGGATCTCCTGCGCCGCGAGCTGCGCCCGACCCGCGGGGCGCACGAGGCTGAGCAGGACGCGGTGGTCGAGCCGCCGGACTTCGACCAGGCGTGGCTGTCCTGGGCGGTCCAGGAGGCACTGCATCAGCTCGCCGAGCACGAGCGGGAGGTGGTGCGGTTGTCGTTCTACGAAGACCTCACACACCAGCAGATCGCCGAGCGGTTGGCCGTGCCGGTGGGGACGGTGAAATCCCGGTCGCACCGCGCGCACCGTCGGCTCGCCGAGCTTCTGGCCCACGTCCGGGACACCGGGTCCGCCGCCGCCGAGAACTCTTCGGCACCCGGCGGGCGAAGCCCTACGACGGGCAATTCGCGCCCGGGTCGCGGTGTCGACCCGGCCGGCGCCACGGCGTCGCCCGGCACGGCGCAGCGAGGGGAGGGACGGCGGTGAGCACCGAGACACCCACGGGACGCTCCGACGGCGACGCGTTCGTCGAAGGCCTGACCGCCCACCTCGACCTGGCCGCCACCGATGGGTCGGCCGGCGAGAGCGGTGGGTCGGCCGGCGCGGCCGGTGGGTCGGCCGGCGCGGCCGGTGAGTCGGCCGGCGCGGCCGGTGGGTCGCCGGACGCGGCCGAGGCACCGCCCGTCGATGCCGGCGCGGTGCTCGCCG
>DASQDS010000835.1:0-8834 GCA_035634075.1 Pilimelia sp.
CGACCATCGCGCGGGCGGTGGAGGTCGGCGCGCGGGAGGCGCTCGCCCGCGTCGCGGTGTCCCTGGCCGCGGCCGAGCGGGCCCGCGACGCCATTGCCGCCGCCCGGTCCGCGCGCGAGGCGGAGCTCTCCGAGGTCCGCGCCGCCGGGAAGGCCCTCGGCGGCGACCTGGAGCGGCTGACCAGCGCGGTGCACCGCGACGAGGTCGCGCGCACCGAGCAGCGCCTGCGGATCGAGCAGCTGGAGGGCAAGGCCGCCGAGGACTTCGGGTTGGACGTGGAGACGCTGGTCGCCGAGTACGGGCCCCAGCAGCCGGTGCCGCCCACCCAGGTGGAGGTGGCGGCGGCCGAGGCCGACGGGCTCCCGGTGCCCGAGCCGGTGCCGTACGAGCGGCCCGTGCAGGAGAAGCGGGCGGCCAAGGCGGAACGCGAGTTGGCGCTGCTGGGCAAGGTGAACCCGCTGGCGCTGGAGGAGTTCGCGGCGCTGGAGGAGCGGTTCAAGTTCCTCTCCGACCAGCTCGAAGACCTGAAGGCGACCCGGCGCGACCTGCTGACCGTCGTGAAGGACGTCGACGAGCGCATTCTGGAGGTCTTCGCGTCGGCGTTCGCGGACACGGCCCGCGAGTTCGAGGACGTGTTCCGGGTGCTCTTCCCCGGCGGCGAGGGGCGGCTGGTGCTGACCGACCCGGAGGACCTGCTCACCACCGGCGTAGAGGTGGAGGCGCGCCCGCCCGGCAAGAAGATCAAGCGGCTGTCGCTGCTGTCCGGCGGGGAGCGGTCGCTGACCGCCGTCGCCATGCTCGTCGCGATCTTCCGGGCGCGGCCAAGCCCCTTCTACATCATGGACGAGGTGGAGGCAGCCCTCGACGACGTCAACCTCGGCCGGCTCATCACGCTGATGCAGCAGCTCCGGGAGAAGAGCCAGCTGATCATCATCACGCACCAGAAGCGCACCATGGAGGTGGCCGACGCGCTGTACGGCGTGACGATGCGCAGCGGCGTCACCGAAGTGATCAGCCAGCGGCTCAACACCGCGGCGGAGGAGTGATGCGCCGCGCGACCGCGACCGCGCTGCTGATCGACCCCGAGACCATCCCGCGGCAGGTCAGCGGCGAGGTGGACCCGGGCGTGCTGGCGCTCGTGCGGGACCTGCGGGCGGCCGGCCGCCCCGTCGCGAGCGCGGGCGGCGCGGACGGCGGACCGGCCGGAGAGGTGCCGACCGTCGGCGTGGACGGGGCGCCCCGGCGGTCCAAGGCGTACTTCGTGGCGGCGTGCCGGGCGCTCGGCCTGCCGCCGGACCGGGTGCTCTTCCTGACCGGTGAGGAGTGGGCGGTGCGGGGAGCCCGGGTGGCCGGGCTGGCCGCGTACCGCTGGACCGGGCCCGACGACGTCCGTTACCTCCGCTCGGCCCTCGGCCTCTGACTAGTCGCCGGTGGCGCCGTCGATCCGTTCGCGGATGAGGTCGGCGTGGCCGTTGTGCCGGGCGTACTCCTCGACCATGTGGAGGTAGACCCACCGCAGGCTGGTCTCCACCCCGGTCGTGGGGTGCGGCGCGAGGCTGTCGAGCGGCAGCGCGGCCACCGCCGCGTCCGCCGCCGCGCACTCCGCCGTGAAGGCGGTGAGCGCCTCGGCCGGCGGGACCGACTCCAGGGCCAGGAAGTCCGCGTCCGGGTTGTCGTCGGTGTAGTAGACGTCAGCGACCGGCTCGCGCGCCGACACCGTCCGGAACCACCACCGCTCCACGTCGGTCATGTGCCGCACGAGCCCGAGCAGGGTCAGGTCCGACGGCGGTACGGCGGCGGTGCGCAGCTGCTCACCGGTCAGGCCGGCGCACTTGCCGAGCAGCGTGCGGCGGTGGAACTCCAGCCAGGCCTGGAGCAGCTCCCGCTCGGTGCCCTGGCGGGGCGTGTTGTCGCGGGGAACCGGTGGCGCCGTCCATGTCATCAGCCGAGCATGGTCGCCCCGCCGGAGCCGCCGCAACGCGATATCAGGCGACCTGCTCCGACGCCGGCGTGGCGTCCGACGACACGCCCTGCCGCGGTGCACCGGCCGGCGGCGTGCCCCCGGCCAGGGGAACGTCGGCGACGGTGAACAGCTGCCCGTCCTTGGCGGTGCCCTCGATCGCCACCCGCGCGGAGCGGCCGTCGTGGACCAGCGTGCTGACCGCGTTGCCGAAGTACGGGCCGGCGAGCCGCCGCCACCGCACCGCCGGGCGGGGCAGCCCCGCCGTGCGGGACAGCGCCCGGGCGATGGCGTCCGCGGCGCGGGCCCAGCCCAGCCGCAGGACCGGGCGCATCGCCGCCGGCACCTGGTTGTGCAGCGGTGAGCAGGTGAGCTGGTGCACGGGGCTGGTGACCCGGTCGCCGAACTCGGCGCGGGCCACGTACGAGTGGTGCACGTCGCCGGAGAGCACGCTGATCGACGCGGGCGCGCCGGCGTCCACCCCCACCGTCCCGCCGGGGCGGGCGGCGCCGGCGCCGAGGTCGGCGAACAGCTCGGCCAGCTGGCGGAACGAGCGGCCGAAGGCGGCCCAGTGTTCCAGATCCACGGCCTGGCGCAGTCGCTCGGAGGCGCGCGCCACCCAGGGCCGGGGCGAGTCGGCGAGGCGCTCGTTCCACGCCTCCAGGTGGTGGACGGCCGGCGGCAGCAGCCACGGCAGCGAGGAGCCGACCACCAGGTGGTCGTACCGGCCGTAGGCCTGGTCGCTGAACCACTGCCACTCGCCGCGCGGCAGCATCGCCCGGTGCCCCGGCTCGACCACCCGGCTGCACCGGTTGTCCAGCACGATGAGGCGGGTCCGCCCGATGTCCAGGGCGTAGCTCCACTGGTACTCGGCGGCGGCCCAGCGCTGCGGGTCGTGGCCGACGTCGGACTCCTGGTCGACGCGGGCGGCGAAATCGCGCAGCACCGTGGTGGCGTCGCCGGCCGCGATGACCTTCGCGTACACCGGGTCGACGGCGATCTGCTCCGGGGAGAGGTTGCCGAGGTGCTGGTAGACCCAGTACGAGGCCAGCCCGCTGGTGATCCGCTCGGCCCACCACGGCTGCGCGCGCATCCCGGCGCGCCAGGGCGCGGACGTGTTCCAGTCGTCGATGATCTCGTGATCGTCGAAGATCATGACGCTGGGCAGCGTGGACAGCAGCCACCGGATCTCCGTGTCGGCGCGCCACGACTCCAGGTAGAGCTTGCTGTACTCCTCGAACGTGACGACCTGGTCCTGCGGCGCGTCGTGCCGCCGCGGCCTGCGCCGCAACCAGCGCCGGATCTTCGGCGAGGTCTCGTCGGCATAGACCTGGTCGCCGAGGAGGACGAGCAGGTCGGGCCAGTCCCGCGCGGCCGGCACGTCGGCGGCCAGGCGGCGGGCGTACGCGTCGAGGGCGTCCGGGGGCAACCGACGCGCGCTGGCGTGCTGGGTGGACTCCCGGCAGGACCCGAAGACCAGCCGGACGGGCTGGTCGCCGTCGTCCGCCGGCCGGGTCCGGAGCACGCTCGGCGGGTACGGCGAGTCGGCCAGCGGCCACACCTGGGTGTCGTCCAGCCACACCTCGTAGGGGACGACCGCGTCGGGGGTCAGACCGTCCACCAGGACGAGCGCATAGTGGTGGCCGTACGCCGTGAAGGTGGGCGCCTCGCCCCGCGCGGCGCCCGCATGGACCCGGACCAGCACGGGCGCGCTGGTCTCCACCCAGATGGTGGCCCGCGTGCCGACGACCCGGCGCAGCACAGGGCCGATCACCAGGCGGGGCGTGTGCGGCACGGTGGACCTCCGGGGTAGGCGAGCGGCTACATCCTCTCTATCTCGGCGGCCTGTCCGCCACCTGTGAGGAAGATTGCGTGCCGAGGTGGTGCGCCGGGCGCCGCCCCGGGGCGTCTGTCAGGATTTCGGGCATGGAGTACCTCGCTCTCGCTCTGGTCATCCTCGGCGTGCTGCTCGCCGGGTTGGGCCTGCTCGCCCCCCGGCTGCGGCGCCGCCCACTGCCCCCGCCCGCCGCCCCCACGGTGGCGGAGCAGGCACCGCCGGTGATCGTCCCGGGGGTGGGCCAGGAGCCCGTCCCGGACCTGGTGATCGCGCCCGAGCGGGCAGCGCCGGCTCCGCCGGCCCCGGTGGTGGAGACCCCGGAGCCGACCGCCGGCCGGCTGGTGCGGCTGCGCACGCGGCTGGTCCGCTCGCAGGGCCTGCTCGGCAAGGGCCTGCTCACCCTGCTCGCGCGGGACCACCTGGACTCCGACGCCTGGGAGGAGATCGAGGACAACCTGATCACGGCCGACGTCGGCGTGGAGGCGACCGGCGAGATCGTCGGCCGGCTGCGCGAGCGGACCCGCGTGCTGGGCACCCGGACCGCCGGAGAGCTGCGGGCGCTGCTCGCCGAGGAGCTCGTCGCGGCGCTGGAACCGGACCGCGACCGCAGCCTGGCCGCCACCCCGACGGCGGGCAAGCCGGCCGTGCTCCTGGTGGTCGGCGTGAACGGGGCCGGCAAGACCACCACCTGCGGCAAGATCGCCCGGGTGCTGATCGCCGACGGCCACACCGTCCTGCTGGGCGCCGCGGACACCTTCCGGGCGGCCGCCGCCGACCAGCTCGCCACCTGGGCCGGGCGGGTCGGCGCGGAGGTCGTCCGCGGCAAGGAGGGCGCCGACCCGGCGAGCGTCGCGTTCGACGCGGTGCGCCGGGGCGCCGAGACGGGCGTGGACACGGTGTTGATCGACACGGCCGGACGGCTGCAGAACAAGATCGGCCTGATGGACGAGCTCGGCAAGGTCAAGCGGGTCGTCGAGAAGCACGGGCCGGTGGCCGAGACCCTCCTGGTGCTGGACGCCACGACCGGCCAGAACGGGCTGGAGCAGGCGCGCGTGTTCACCGAGGCGGTGGACGTCACCGGTGTCGTGCTCACCAAGCTCGACGGCACGGCGAAGGGCGGCATCGTCATCTCGGTGCAGCGCAAGCTCGGCATCCCGGTCAAGCTGGTGGGCCTGGGGGAGGGTGCCGACGACCTGGCCCCGTTCGAACCGGCGCAGTTCGTCGACGCGCTGCTCGGCGAGCCCGAGTAGCGCTGTGCGCCGGGATGACACCGGTGCTGCGCGCCCGGATGACACGGGCGCTTAGCCTGGAAGGCCGTGCCGCCGCGCCCGCGAAGGGGCGGGCAGCCCACTCGGAGGAGCCTGGTTGACCCAGCACGACCCGACGCGACCGCCCGACGGGGCGCAGGAGATCCCGCTGCGCGGGGGGAACGTGAGCACCGTGGTCCGCGTCGGCGGCACCGTTCGGCGCAACGCCGGGCCGTGGACGCCGTCCGTGCACGCGCTGCTGCGACACCTGGAGTACGTCGGGTTCACCGGGTCCCCGCGCGCCCTGGGGATGGACGAGCGTGGGCGGGAGGTCCTGTCGTACCTCGAGGGCGAGTGTGGGGAGTACCCGCTGGCGGGGCACTGGGTCACCGACGAGGCGCTGGTCACGGTCGCCACGATGCTGCGGATGTTCCATGACGCGCAGTACGGCTTCCAGCCGCCGCCCGGGGCGGTGTGGCGGTCGTTCGGGCCGCCGCCGCCCGACGCCGAGGTGGTGTGCCACCACGACGCCGCCCCGCACAACGTGATCTGGCGCCCGGACGGCACGCTCGCGCTGATCGACTTCGACCTGTGCTCGCCCGGCTCCCGGCTCTACGACGTCGCGTACGCCGCCTGGACGTGGGTGCCGCTGTTCAGCGACCGGGACTCGTACACGCTGGGCTGGAAGCGGCCGGACCGGCCCCGCCGGCTGCGGCTCTTCGCCGACGCGTACGGCCTGATCCCGCGGGATCGGCACCGGCTGGTGCGGACGGTCCGCAAGCGGGTGGTCGACCACATCGAGGGCATCCGGCGGATGGCGGCGGCCGGCGAGCCGGCGTTCGTCCGGATCGTGCACAAGGGGCACCTGCGCCGCCCGATGCGGGATCTCCGGCTGATGGACTACGAGCGGCACACGCTGGAATACGCGCTCCGGTGAGAGCCGTTTAGGCCGTCCTGCACCCGGTGCCCCGTTTCGGGGTGTCCTTTCAGTGGATATGCCACCATCCGGCCCGGCCACTGTGAATTTCTCGTCACACGTTGGAAACAAGCTGTCATGCAGTCGAAACCACGCGGAGACGGTCTGTGAAACAGCCAGGCTAGAAGCTTCCGGCCAACCGGCGTACGGGCAATGCTGCCGCGGTGGGCCGGGAAGGAGGGAATCTCACACCAAGGAGGCCAGCGTGCCTGAAGCACCGACGATCGATGCCGGCAACACCACATGGTTGCTGGTGTCGAGCGCCCTCGTGCTGCTCATGACGCCGGGTCTGGCCCTGTTCTACGGCGGCCTGAACCGGTCCAAGGGCGTGCTCAACATGATGATGATGAGCTTCTCCGCCATCGGGCTCGTCACGATTCTGTGGTTGTTCTACGGCTTCTCGTTGGCGTTCGGTGCCGACCAGGCCGGCATCATCGGCAACGTCGGTGACTACCTGGGCACCAAGACCTTCCTCGGCGAGGGCGACCTGTGGGGCGCCACCGCCGAGAACCCGAGCGGCATCGGGGTGCCGGTATACGTCTTCATGGCCTTCCAGATGATGTTCGCCATCATCACCGTCGCCCTGATCAGCGGCGCCATCTCCGACCGGACGAAGTTCGCCGGCTGGCTGCTCTTCGCCGGCCTGTGGGCGACGATCGTGTACTTCCCGGTCGCGCACTGGGTCTGGGGCGGCGGCTGGATCTTCTCGAAGCTGCACGCGCTCGACTTCGCCGGCGGCACCGCGGTGCACATCAACGCGGGTGCGGCCGCGCTCGGCCTGGTGCTCGCGCTGGGCCGGCGGATCGGCTGGCCGCGTGAGGCGTTCAAGCCGCACAACGTGCCGTTCGTGGCGCTCGGCGCGGGCCTGCTGTGGTTCGGCTGGTTCGGCTTCAACGCCGGTTCCGAGCTGACCGTCGACTCGATCGCCGGTCTGGCCTTCATCAACACCCAGGTGGCCACCGCCGCCGCGGTGCTGGGCTGGATCATCGTGGAGTGGCTCCGGGACGGCAGGCCCACGCTCGTCGGCGCGTCCTCCGGGGCCATCGCCGGCCTGGTGGCGATCACCCCCGCGTGCGGCTTCATCGCGCCGTGGGCGGCCGTCCTGCTCGGGCTCGTCGCCGGCGCCCTGTGCGCCCTGGCCATCGGCCTGAAGTACAAGCTCAAGTACGACGACTCGCTCGACGTCGTGGGCGTGCACTTCGTCGGCGGCTGGATCGGCTCGCTCTGGCTGGGCCTGTTCGCCTCCAACGACGTCAACGCCGCGATCACCGACGTGATCGGTGCCTCCGACGGGCTGTTCTACGGCGGCGGCCTGACCCAGTTCGGCCGCCAGTTCCTGGCCGGCCTGGCCGTGACGGTCTTCTCCGGCGTGGTCGCGTTCCTGCTGGCCAAGGCCATCGACAAGACCATCGGCTTCCGGGCCACGTCCGACGCCGAGGTCGACGGCATCGACGTCGCCGAGCACGCGGAGAGTGCGTACGATCTCGTCCCGGCCGGGGGTGGGGGCACGGGGAGCGCGTTCTCCATGGCCGGCATCGGGTCGGGCAGCACCGGGGCGCCGTCAGCCCCGGTCAGCGAGAAGGTCGCCGGTTAACGTTCTGCGATGGAGGGATTGAGCATGAAGCTGGTGACCGCGGTCATCAAGCCGTACCAGCTGGACGCCGTGAAGGAGGCGCTGCACGCCCTTGGCGTGGCCGGCCTGACCGTCAGCGAGGTCCAGGGGTACGGACGGCAGAAGGGGCACACCGAGGTGTACCGGGGCGCCGAGTACACGGTGGAGTTCCTGCCGAAGATCCGGGTGGAGGTCGTGACCGACGAGATCGATGTCGACAAGGTCGTCGACGCGGTCGTCGCCGCCGCCCGCACGGGCAAGATCGGCGACGGCAAGGTCTGGGTCACGCCCGTGGAGGACGTGGTCCGGGTCCGCACCGGCGAGCGCGGGCTCGACGCGCTCTGATCCGCCCGGATCGTCCAGTCGGAAGTCACCGCCAGTAGAGAGTCAGCGAATGCCTGAGTCGATCACAGGGCTGCCGGCGCGGGCCGGCGCGGGCGGCGCTGCGATCACGGGGGAGACGGCGATCGGCGCCGCCGCGCGCGAACAGCGTGCGGCGGCGCTCGACGCGTGGCTGGCGGACCTGGTGCCCCGGCACCGGAC
Source organism: Pilimelia sp. (assembly GCA_035634075.1). GTDB lineage: Bacteria > Actinomycetota > Actinomycetes > Mycobacteriales > Micromonosporaceae > DASQDS01. The sequence continues at coordinate 8,176 of DASQDS010000835.1, forward strand.
CGGCGTCGCGCTGGTCGCCGTCGGCGGGCTCGGCCGGCGGGAGTGCGCCCCGCGCAGCGACCTCGACCTGGTACTGCTGCACGCCGGCGTGCCCGGGGTGGACGAGCTCGCCGCCGAAATCTGGTATCCGGTGTGGGACGCCCGCCTGGGCCTCGACCACTCGGTCCGGACCATCCCGGAGTCGCTGTCCGCCGCCCACGACGACGTCAAGGTCGCGCTGGGCCTGCTGGACGCCCGGCACGTGGCCGGGGACCCGGCGCTCACCGCCCAACTCGCCGCGGCGGCGACGGACCAGTGGCGCCGGACGGCCAGCCGGCAGCTGCCCCGCCTGCACGACGCCTGCCGGGACCGCTGGGCGGCGCACGGCGAGCTGGCGTTCCTGCTGGAGGGCGACCTCAAGGAGGCCCGCGGCGGGTTGCGCGACGTCGGGGTCCTGCGCGGCATCGCGTACGCGGGTGCCACCGACGCCCTGCGCCCGGCGGTGCGGGCGGCGCACCGCCGCCTCCTCGACGTGCGGGACGGGCTGCACGGTGCCACCGGCCGCCGGGTCGACCGGCTGGTCGCGCAGGAGCGGACCACGGTCGCGGACCTGCTCGGCCTGGAGGACGGCGACGCCCTCCTGCGCCGGATCGCCGGCGACGCCCGGACGGTGGCCCACG
>DASQDS010000836.1:0-1541 GCA_035634075.1 Pilimelia sp.
CAGCGAGGGCTCGCGGCGGCGCGACTCCCGCGGGGTCAGCCGCTCGGCGGCCAGGCCCAGCTCGGTCTGGAAGGCGTGCAGCGCGGTCAGCTCGCGGACGTCGTCCTCGTCGAAGCCGACCACGAGCGTGCCCGCGGTGCGCAGGCCCACCGGCGTCCCGGAGGCCGCCTCGACGTCCGCGGCGAAGGCCGGCCAGCGCTGCACCGACGCCAGGCCCAGCCGCAGCAGCGCCTCCTCGCGGTAACCGGCCTCGGTGACGGGCGCCAGCATCCCCGCCGCGGCCGCCGACGCGCCGGTGCCCGGGGAGTCGTCGACGACGGTCACCGAGAGGCCGCGCTGGGCCGCCCGCCAGGCCGTGGCCAGCCCGATGAGCCCCCCGCCGGCGACCGCGACGTCGGTCATGCCGTCGTCCTCCTCCGACGCAGCCGGGGCAGGCAGATCAGCGCGGTGATCGCGACCGCGACGGCCAGGGCGACCAGCGACGCCGACCAGCCGTTGGCCGGGTCGATGCCCAGGTCGGCCTGGCGGGCGGTCCACCACGCCGTCCAGCCCGCGCCGGGCCCGGCGAAGAAGGTCGGCAGCGTCAGCTGGTAGGCGAGGAAGCCGGCGACCCACGGCAGCAGGAACACCGGCCGCGCGGGGGCGGTGTCGGAGGTGTCCCAGGCGCCGCGCGGGGTCGAGTAGTAGGCGACGACGAAGACGCCGACCAGCGGGACGAACACCGCGCCGATGAGGAAGAGGAACGGCTCGTAGGCGGCGATGTCGAAGGTCAGCGCCAGCAGCGTGGCGACCGCGCCGACGACGACGGCCAGCACCCGGCGGTCGGCCCGGGCGACGATGTTCTGCGCCGAGACCGCGGTCGAGTAGACGTTGGCGAACGCCTCGTCCAGCTCGACGGAGACCAGCACGAGCACGGCCAGGGCGCCCAGCGGGACGGCGAGCAGCGCGTCGATGACGTCGAACCCGGCGCTGCCGTAGGCGGCCAGCGCGACGACGCCCAGGGTGAACATGACGACGGTGGCCAGGCCGTAGCCGGCCGCCGCGCCGGTGAACGCCGCCCGGCCGCTGCGCACGTGCCGCGTGTAGTCGGCGACCAGCGGGAACCAGGAGATCGGCAGGGCGATCACGATGTCGGCCGCCGTCCAGAACGACGTCGCCGCGCCCTCGGTGAGCGGCGGCAGCGGCTCGGCGAGCACGTTGACGAACAGGTAGACGAGTGCGGCCAGCGCCGCCCAGATCGCGTAGCGGGCCAGTACCCGGGCCACGCCGAGCGGGCGCAGCGCCATCGCGGTGGCCAGCACGCCGGCGGCCAGCACGAACGGCCAGCGCGGCGCGTCGAGCACCCGGGACGCCGCCTCGGCGATGATCACGATCTCGAAGGTCGCCCAGCCGATGCACTGCACGAGGTTGATCGCGGTGGGCAGGGCCGAGGCGTGCCGGCCCAGCAGTCCCCGCAGCAGCACCATCGTGGGCACCCGCTCGCGCGCGCCGGCCGCCGCGGCCAGCCCGAGAAGCGTGGCCCCGACGACCGCGCCGACGAC
>DASQDS010000837.1:0-5471 GCA_035634075.1 Pilimelia sp.
GGAGCTCCAACTCGGCCGGCACGGGCCCGGTGTCGCGCCGCGGGAGCGTGGGGACCGGGGAGGTGCGGGCCACCGGTGCCACGGCGCGCTTGACGTTCAGGCCGGGGGGCGGCTGGTCGGGGCCGTGCGAGCAGGTCTGGCGGTCCGTGACCTCGTACGCGCCGACGCACGGTGTGTTGGCCTTCGCGGGCGCCAGCCCGTCGTAGACGAGCCCGAGCCCGGGGTTGTCGCGGGGGACCTGCTCGATCGCGGTCAGGGTGCCCGCCCGCTCCGCCACCCCGCTGATCACGGTCGGTACGCCGACGAGCACGGCGCCGAGGCCGAGCACTGCGATGCCCGCGGCGGCGCGCTGGTGCCGCCGGCGCGATCGGAGGTCGGGTGGCGCTGCGTGCCGCCAGCGGGGAGCGCGTCCCCGTCCAGCTGCCCGTCGTTGCGCAGACACCCGGGTGAACCTCCTGCGAAGGGGCGAGGTGCGGAGGGTGGATGGGCGCGCGGCGGGGTGGGTGCTGTGGGGGCTGCCACACCCCGCCGCGCGCGAGGTTCCTTCGGACCGGGGGAAATGGGGGACGAACTGCGGGCCGTGGTCCGGAAGGAACCGGATGGGATCGACGGGAACGTTAGCCAGCCGCGACCACCGGGGGAACGCTCTTAATCCAGACCTAAGAAGAACTTGCATGCGGCAAAGGGAAGCCACGCGATCAGTCCGGTGTGCGCTGTTTGCGCCATCGCCGGGCGCCCGGTTCGCCGGCCAGCCGGCCGATCAGGCCGAAGCGGCTGGCCTGCCGCGGTTGGGCCTCCGCATCCCGGAAGAGCATCACCACGCTGGCCCCGCCGAGGCGGGCCCGGTCGATGCTGACCGAGCCGTCGGCGGCCAGGGTGGCGCGGCGGGCGATGTCGAGGCCGAGGCCGGTGGATCCGCGGTCGCTGGCGCCGCGGCGAAGCGCCCGGTCCGGGTCCTCGATGCCGGTTCCGGCATCGTCCACCCGCAGCGCGACATAACCGTCGCGCCGGGACAAGGCGACCTCGAAGGCCGTCCCCTGTGGCGTGTACCGGAACACGTTGCCCAGGACCGCGTCGAGGGCCGCGGCAAGTTCGGCCTTCGCCAGGCGTACGGGGGCCGGCTGCCCGGCCCCGGTGACCGTGCAGGAGCGGTTCTGGTCGCCGGCCACGGCCGCCCAGAACTGCATCCGCTCGCGCACCACCTCGCAGGCGTCGCAGACCTCCTGATCGACGACCTCCTCGACGTCGGCCACCACCTGCCGGGTGGTGCGGATGAGGACGTCGATCTCCTGTTCGAGGCTGGCCACGGCCTGCCGGATGCGGCGGACCGTCCGGCGGCGGTCGGCCTCCTCCGGCGTACCCAGGAACATCTCCCCGGTCTCCAGCAGGTGCGCGTCGTCGTCGCTGGGCTCCACCAGCGACTCCGCGTCCAGGCGCAGGACCGTCAGCGGCGTCCGGAGCCGGTGCGACAGGTCCGCGACCATCTCGCGTTCGCTGGTGCGCGACTGGGCCAGCCGGTCCGCCATCCGGTTGAAGGCGACGCCCGCCTCCGCCAGCTCGCGGGGCCCGCTGGGCTCGACGCGCACCGCGAGGTCGCCGTCGCCGAGCGCGACGGCCGCCCGCGCCAGCGAACGGGCGGAGCCGACCACCTTGGCGGCCAGCCGGTCCCCGACCAGCACGGAGGCGCCCACCAGCCCGACGGCCACGACGGTCAACGCCCACCAGGCCGTCTCGACGCCCTCGCGGAGCGCGGCGTCCGGCACGAAGACCTCCACCACGGCGATGCTGTCGCCGATGTCGACGGGCTCCAGGTAGGTCAGCCCGCCCTCGACCGTGGCCACGAGCGGTTGGCGCTGGCCGGCGGCGAGCGTCACGTCGGCCGGGGAGGCGTGCGAGGTGCCGACCTGGACGCCGCGCAGCCCGTGGACGGCCAGGCCGCCGTCGGTGGGCGGCTCGCCGGCCGAGTCGCCGCCCGAGTCGTCGGCCGTGGAGATGGCCTTGGACACCGCGGCCGGCTCCGTGGTGACCGCGAGCACCGCCACCACGACGGCCGTCTGGCGTTCGGCGTCGGCCAGCGCGCGTTCCCGGGCCAGTTCCTGGACGAGCAGGGCGAGCGGGATGAGGAACGCCAGCGCCACCATCGACGCCATCGCGAGGCCGACGTACGCCAGCGCACGCCTCAGTCCGGTGCCACCAACCGGAATCCGACCCCCCGCACGGTGTGCAGGTATCGGGGCTTGGCCGCGGACTCGCCCAGTTTGCGGCGCAACCAGTACAGGTGGACGTCGATCGTCTGGTCCTCGCCGACCGATGGCTGTCGCCATACTTCCTCCAGCAGTTCCCGGCGGGACACTACCCGGCCCGGCCGCGCCGCCAGGTATGCCAGTAGGTCGAACTCCTTGCGCGTGAGGTTGAGCGCGGTGCCGTCCAGTTCGGCGAGCCGCTGGGCCCCGTCCACGCGCAGGCCGCCGACCTGGTGTGCGGACGGGGCGGTGGACCGGCTGGCCCGGCCGGCCCGGCGCAGCACGGAGGTGATCCGGGCGTCGAGGTGGGCGCCGGTGAACGGTTTGACCATGTAGTCGTCCGCACCGGCGCGCAACAGCCGGACGATCGCCTGCTCGTCGTCGCGCGCGGTGGCGATGATGATCGGCACGTCGGTGATGCCCCGCAGCATCCGCAGCGCGTCGGCGCCGTCGAGGTCCGGCAGGCCGAGGTCGAGGACGACCAGATCGGGGGTGTCCGCGGCGACGCGGCGCAGCGCGTCCAGCGCGGTCCCGACGGCGTGCACCGCATGCCCGCGGTCCGCCAGGGACCGGAGCATTGCGCTGCGAATGACGTGATCGTCCTCCACCAGGAGCACCGTGGCCATGGTGAGCACCGTAGCGCCCGTAGCAAGATAGGCGGATGCGCCGTCGGTTTGCCTACGTGCTGGTCTGGGCCGTCGCCACCGCGGTCACCGCGGGCGGTTCCTGGCTCGGCATCCGTTCCGTCCTGCAGGCCGGTGGCCCGCAGCGGCCCGTCCCGCTGTCCGCGGCCGAGCTGCGCCAGGTTGCGCCCACGACACCGGCGGCGCCGTCGCCCACCCCGAGCCCGACGCCGTCGCCGACCCCGGCAGCGGCACCGAGCCCGTCGCTGACGCCGACGAAAGCTCCCCGACCGGCCAGATCGTCCCGGTCTCCGTCGCCGTCGCCGACCCCCGGCTGGCGCGAGGTGGACGGTGGACTGTTCGAACGCCGCTTCAAGCTCGTGGGCGGCGAGGTGCTGGCGGCGGTCTCCCGTAACGAGGTCCAACTGTGGTGGACGCGCGCCAAGCCCGGTTTCCGGGAGGAGCGCAGCCAGGGGCCGGACGGCGTGATCAGGATCTCATTCGAGTCCGACCGGCACGCGTCCCGGGTGGTCCTCGCGTGGCGCGACGGCCCGTACGCTGAAGTGTCCGAATCGGTCTGATCGGCCGGCGCCTCGCGGCGGCGGAGGGGAGGCCGGCGTGCCCCTCAGCGAGGCTGAGCTGCTGCGCGAGCTGGGCACCCGGCAGGCGGGCGCCGAGCCGTTCCGGGGCGTCGAGGTCGCGGCGGTCGACGTGCAACACGTCGAATTCGGACACATCGACCTGGCTGGCGCCCGGTTCGTCGGTCCGGTGCGATTCGTTCAGTGCCGGTTCGCCGGCCCGGTGTCGTTCCGCGGTGCCGCCTTCGGATTCGGGGCGACCTTCCTGGATTGCGAGTTCGCCGAGGGCGCGGTGTTCTCCGCGGCGACCTTTCGCGGCCGGTGTGTCTTCTGGCGCAGCCGGTTCGCCGGGCCGGCGCGCTTCGACAACTGCGTGGTCCGGCCGGCAGAGGAGGACGGTGGCGCGGAGGGCCCGGCGGCGTTGCCGGGCGAGACGAACTTCAGCTGGACCGACTTCGCCGCAGCCGCCGACTTCTACCGCATGCAGTGCCACGGGCCGGCCTGGTTCTGGCGCCCCGCGTTCCGGGGCGACACGTCGTTGTCGGAGATGCACTTCGCCGGGTCGTTCCGGTTCTTCGGTGGGGAGCACGAGGTCTGCGTGGCGCGCCGCGAGCTGACCGACCCGGCCCTGTTCGACCGGCTCCTGGCGGTGGGCGTCCTGGACCCGGACCCGGAGACGGCCCTGGCCCGCTTCGGCGTCCTGCGCCGGGACCGCACGGCGCGGCAGCTCGCGGCCCGGCTGGCCGGGCATGGGCTGACGGCTGCGGAGGTGGCGGAGGTCGTGGCGCTGTGGGCCGGGCGGGCCGTCCCCGCGTTGCCACCGGACCGGCCGAGCTGGTTGCGTGCCATGTCGTTCGGGCAGCCGGGTCGGGTGGAGTTCAGCAGGGTGGACCTGAGCCGGTCCGCGTTGCGGGACACGCCGGTCGCTGAGATCGACCTGCTGGACGTGACGTGGGCCCGGCGCCGGGTTTTTCCGGGCAGTACGCGGCTGGCGGCCTTCGACGAGGCGGACGCCGCGCCGGACGAGTACGGGGCGGTGCGCCGGCTGTACGGTGAGCTGGCGGCCACCTACTACCGGCGCAGCGGCTACCGGGAGGCCAGCGACTTCCGCTACGGCCAGATGGAGATGTTGCGGCGGGCGGCGCCGGCGCCCTTGCGCTGGGTTTCGGTGCTGGCCGGCTACCGGCACCTCAGTGGCTACGGCGAGCGGTACGGCCTCGCCCTGGCCCTGCTGCTGCTGTTGGTGTTTGCGGTCTTCCCGGCCCTTTACCTGGGGTACGGCGCGGCCGGGGAGCTGCCCCGAGCGGTGCTGCACAGCCTGCAGATCTCCACCTTCCAGACCCCGGCCGGCCCGCCCTCGCCGGGCATCGCGGCCCACGTGGTCGAGGCGGTGCACCGTGTCGTCGTCCCGGTGCAGGCGGGGCTCTTCGCGCTGGCGGTCAACCGCCGGCTCGGCCGGGCCTGATCGCGGACCCGGGCCTGATCGCGAACCCGGGCCGGTGCCCCCGTGTGGCGGCACCGGCCCGGACGACCGCGCGGGTCAGGCGACCGTGCAGGCGGCCCCGTTGAGCGTGAAGCCGGTCGGCCGCGGGTTGCTTCCCGAGTACGTCCCGTTGAACCCGATCCCGGTCGAGGCGCCCGCCGGCAGCGCCCCGTTGTAGCTGGCGTTCGTGGCCGTCACGGCGGCGCCGGTCTGCGACCACGTCGCCGACCAGCCCTGGCCGACCCGCTGGGTGGCGCCGGGGAAGGTGAACCCGAGCGTCCAGCCGTTGATCGCCGCCGGGCCCGTGTTGCGCACGGTGACGTTGGCGGTGAAGCCCGTGCCCCAGTCGCTCGTCGTGTACGTCACCTGGCACGAGCCGCCGCCGCCCGCCGAGGTCGTGGTGACGGAGACCGGCGGGGAGGCCGCGGAGGTGTTGCCGGCGGCGTCGAACGCCTGGACGTAGAACTGGTACGCGGTCGCGGCGGTCAGCCCGGTGACGGCGAGGGAGGTGCCGGTGGCGGTGCCGACCAGCGCGTCGGTGGCG
>DASQDS010000838.1:0-2538 GCA_035634075.1 Pilimelia sp.
CGCCACCGGCCGCCCGGTCCGGAACCTGCGGCCGTACCTCGGCGCCGCGGGTCACGTGGTGGTGCTGCGCGAAGACGGAACCCGCTTCGGGCACCGGCACGCCGAGACCTTCGACAGCAAGGACCGCCCGGTGCTCGCCACCCCCGGTACCACGTTCGGCCCGGAACTGACTTTGCACACCACCTTCGACATCGCCGGCAACTACCGGCTCTGGGCGCAGTTCCGGCTCGCCGACGACACGGTCGTCACCGCGCCGTTCACCGTCCACCCCGAATAGCAGCCGCCATCCACCTCACTGACAAGGGAGAACGCCGTGCACCCTCTCATCGCCCACGAATTGTTCAAGATCCACGCGGCCGACCTGCGGGCCGAGGCCGACCGGGACCGCCTCGCCGCCAAGGTCCGTACCCCGCGGCGACTGCCCCGGCTGCCTGCTCCGAGTGGCGGGACAGCGGTCCAGCCCGGGTGGTCACGGTCTCCTCCACGCCCAAGCCCCTGGGGCACATCGACTTCGACGACCTGCAGGGCCAGCGGTCCTATTCCGGCGCCCGGGCCTACAACCGATCCAAGCTCGCCAACGTCCTGTTCACCTACGAGCTGGCTCGCCGGTTGCGCGGTACGTCGGTGACTGCCAATGCCCTGCATCCCGGGGTGGTCCGCACGGCGTTCGGCGCCGACGACCCCGGCCGCGTCCAACGCATGTTCGTGCCCTTCGTCCGGCCCTTCTGAAGTCCCCGGCCCACGGTGCCGCGACCTCGATCCACCCGGCCTCCGCTACTGAACTCGACCAGGTGACCGGCCGCTTCTTCGCCGACAGCAAGCCTAGGAGATTCGCTCGGCGCAGTTACGACGAGACAACTGCCGCTCGGCTCTGGCAGGTCAGTACCGAGCTCGTGGCGAGCGATCACCAACCGACTCGTTCCCCCGGAGCTTGATGGCCGAAGTCGGCCGCTGATCCAGAATGCCGCCTGCCGGTGGGCGGAGCGAACCCGATGGGTTGGAGATATCCCAGACGACATGCTGGATCCAGTGCGTAAGCGGTGTTTCGTAACCGGTGATCGTCCTCGCCTGGGTGTGCGTGGTGTCCGTGTCGGTCCTCGCGAAACAGCCAGCACGGCGACCGGTGAACCCGGGCGTCGTCGGGCCCTGCGACGGCGGTAGGTCGCCGCCTCACGAGGCTTCGGCACGGCAGCCGCCGCTGTGCCGGGTTCGGGATGCCGGCCCGGCGTGGCCACCGGAGGTTCAGTCGCCTGTTCGACGCCTCACCGCAACTGCGGGACTTTAGCCCTACCCGCGGCCGCCGGTCGACTCCTAGCGTGGGTGTTGAGGCACGTGACAGCCGAGCCGGCGTTCCGGCCACCGGCCCACGCGTGGCGAGCAACGGAGGTACGCCATGACGATCACCACTCCAGCCGCTCTGCGCCGCCGTAGGCCCGCTGCGGCGACCGGGCAGCGCCGGTGCACTCTGCTGGCCGCCGCGGTGGCCGCCCTGGGTGCGGGGATCGCCCTGACCTCGGTACTGGGACCGCTGGTGCTGGGTCTGCTGCGGTACCGCACCTCGCCCACGACGCTCAACCAGTTGCTGGGCAGCGACGCGGCGGCATTGTTCGTCATCGCCCCGCTGACGGTGGTCGCGGCGGTGCTGGTGCTCCGGCGGCTGGTCGCGGGCGTCCTGCTGGCCAGCGGGATCGGCGTGTTCGCGTTGTACACCTACGCGCAGGTGGTCATCGGCCAGGAGTACCTGCGGCTGCCGGGCAACGTGGAGCAGTTCTTCCCGTTGCTGCTGGCCGTGTTCTTGCTGGCCGAGGCGACGGTCGTGCTGGCCTTGCGGGCGGCGCCCACAGACCTGCCGGCGATGTCACGCCGGCTGGAACGCCTTGCCGGCGGCGCGTTGCTCGCGGTGGCGCTCTTCCTGGTCTTCGGGCAACACCTGCGGCCGATGCTCGTCGCCTGGTCGGACCCGACCTCACTGACCGAGTACGCGTCCAGCCCGACACCGTTCTGGCTGGTCAAACTGATGGACCTAGGGATCGTGGTGCCGATCGCGACCGCGACCGGGATCGGGTTGTTGCGCCGGGCAGCGTGGGCGAGGCGGGTGGCGTACCCGCTGCTGACCGCCTACACCCTGCTGGGCGTGTCCGTGACCGCGATGGGCGTGGTGATGAACCTGCACGCCGATCCGGACGCCTCACTCGCCCTGACCGCCGCCTTTGCGGTGTTCACCGCGGTCTTCGCCGCGCTGACCGCAGCCCTCTACCGGGCCGTGTTCGCTCAGCACGCCGATCCGCCAGACAACGCGACGACATCCGAAGAGTCACCCCAATGAGAACCGGGCTGAGGTTGCTGGCCGTCGCCGTGGTCGCCGCACGGCCTGATCAACCTGACGGGCGCCGCCGAAGGGTTCGGCTGGGTTGACCTGCCGGAGCTTTCCCACTGTGGTGGGCCGCCATGGTGCACTTCCAGGCGGTCAAACTGACCGTGCAGGCTGGCAGTGTGGCAACGCCGGTCATGCTGCTGGTTGCTGCGGCAACGGCTACC
>DASQDS010000839.1:0-7505 GCA_035634075.1 Pilimelia sp.
GAGCAGGGGCGCGTTCCAGCCCGGGCCGAACGCCTGGGCCACCGTGTCGTACGCCCGCCGCTGCGGCCAGGCCAGCGGCTGGTTGCCGTCGTCCGGCGTGCCGAGCCGCAGCGACAGCAGCGGGGCGGCGAGCGCCAGGAGCAGGGCGGCGGCCCCGACGGCGTACGCCAGCCGGTGTCGGCCGAGGTGCGTACCCCAGCGGCCCCACCTGCCCGCCTGCCCACCGCCCCCCGCGCCCGCCGGGACCGGCGGCGCCGCCCGGCGCGGGAGCGGCCGCAGCAGGTTGACGCGGTGGCCGAGGAGCCCGAGCAGGGCCGGCAGGAGCGTCAGCGCAGCCACCACCATGATCGCCACCACCAGGGCCGCGGCGACGCCCATGGCGCCCAGGAAGGGGATGCCGGCGAAGGTGAGGCCGAGGATGGCGACCACCACCGTCGCCCCGGCGTAGAGGACGGCGTGGCCGGCGGTGGCCAGCGCGGCGCCGGCCGCCGCGACGGGCGCCTCCCCGTCGGCGAGCGCGCGACGGAACCGGGTCACCACGAAGAGGGCGTAGTCGACGCCGGCCCCGATGCCGAGCATCACGGCGATGATGGGGGCGGAGGTCGGGATGTCCACGAAGGCGGCGGCCACCAGCACGCCGGCCGTGCCGACGACGAGGCCGACGAGGGCGATGACGATCGGCAGCCCGGCGGCGACGACGGAGCCGAACGCCAGCAGCAACACCAGCGCGGCGATGCCGAGGCCGATGAGCTCGGATCGGCCGGTGGCCGGCTCGAACGCCAGGTCCACCACGAGGCCGCGGAAGTCGACCGCGACGCCCCGCGCCCGCAGCGGCGCCGCGGCGGCGGCCAGCCGGTCGTACGCCGCCCCGGTGAGCTCGCCCGCCGCCGGCCCGTACCGGACGGTCGCCAGCGCGGTGCGCCCGTCGGCGCTCACGGCGCCGCCGGCACCCGGCGTGCCGGGGGCCAGCAGCGGGTCCGTCGCCTCGGTGACGTCCGGCTGACCGCGCACCTCGGCCACCATGTCGGCCACCGCCGCCGCCACGGCGGGGTCCCGCAGCGTGCCGGACTCGACGTGCCAGACGATGTCGGCGCTGGCCGAGCCGAACGCCGGGTAGTGGTCGCGGGCCAGGTCGGCGGCGCGCTGGGAGTCCACGCCCGGGACCCGGAAGTCGTTGCTGAACGTGCCACCGAGCGCCTGGCCGGCGGCGAGCACGGCGACGGCGGCGAGGACCCAGGCGGCGACGGTGCGCCACGGGTGTCCGGCGGTGACCCGGCCGAGCCGGTCGAGGAAGCGTTCATGGCGGCCAGAAAATCACATCGAGTGCAATTTTGCAATTAATGAAGGAACGCATCGAGTGCAGTAGGCTGTCGCGGTGGCAAACACGTACGGCTTGCGCGAGCGCAAGAAGCAGCGGACCCGCCGGGCGCTGATCGAGGCCGCGATCGAGCTCTTCGAGCGGCAGGGGTACGACGCGACGACCGTCGCGCAGATCGCGGCGGCGGCCGACGTGTCCACCCGGACCTTCTTCAGCTACTTCCCGGCGAAGGAGGACATCCTGTTCGCCGACACGCATGACCGGCTGGCGGCGGCGGCCGAGGCGATCACCGGGCGGGCGCCGGGCGAGCGGCCCGCCGACGTCCTGCTGCGGATCGTGCAGCGGGTCCTTGAACCCGGGTCCGCCGACGTCGAGCTGTTCGGCCGGTTGGCGCCGGTCCGGGTGCGGTTGCTGACCACGACCCCGGCGCTGCAGGGGCACGCCCTGCGCCGCCTGTTCGAGGGGCAGCGGCGACTCGCGGGGGACCTGCACCGCGCGTTCCCGGCCGACCTCGACCCGGTCACCGCGGCGGCCGTGGTGGGGTCGTTCATGGGCGCGCTGATGGCGGCCGCGGCCGTGGCCGTCACGGCGGCCGGTGGCCTGGACGCGCTGGCGCCCGGGCGGCAGGAGGAGGTCGCCGCGCAGCTGCGGCGGGCGGTCGTGGTGCCGCTGGACGGCATCCGCGCCCTGGAGACCGGCTGAGCGTCAGCCGATCCGGCGGGGGTGCCGCACCAGGCCGCCCTCGCACCAGTCGTGGTAGTCGAAGAGGTCCTGGCGGGCGATGAGGACCCGGCTGTTGTGCGCCCAGATCTCCATCATCTCGTCGCCGTACTCCTCGGCCTGCTCGACGAGCTTGCGCAGCCGGCGCTTCGAGTGGGCCTTGAAGCGGGTACGGATGCCGTCGGCGGCGTAGATGTAGAGGCAGTGCAGCGCGAACCGGCGGGCCGGGCACGCCCTGTCCATGGCCAGCTCGAACAGGGTGGCCACGAGGTGGTCGCCGGCGAGCAGCAGGTCCCAGTCCGGCGGCATGTCCGCGAGCGGGACCGAGCTGGGCTGGTACGCCCACGTCCGCAGCTCGGCGGCCGACGGATCGACGGGGTTGGCGAAACCCCGGAACGCCGACTGCTGCACGCTCACCGTCCGACTCCACCCGCCCGACTGTCCTGGGGCGACACCGTAACGCGGTAGCGCGGACGCGGGGAAGAGCGGGACGGTGACAATCCGCGTTCGTGGTGTGTCAATCCGGAGCCGGCAGCGGTTCGCGAGCCACCAGCGGCCGCGGCCGGATCAGCCGCTTGAACCAGGCGAAGTCCGGCAGCCGCGCGAGGATCGGCCCGGTGACCACTGTGATCAGTACGTACGCGGTGGCCAGCGGTGCCAGCCGCGGCTCGACGCCGGCGGCGACCGCGAGCCCGGCGATGACCACCGAGAATTCGCCCCGCGAGGTCAGGCTCAGGCCGGCGCGCCACCTGCCCGGTCGGGCGATCCCCGCCCGGCGGGCGGCCAGGTAGCCGGTGAGCGTCTTGGTGCCCATCGTCACCACCGCGAGGGTGATGGCGGGCAGCAGGACCGGCGGCATGTCGGCCGGGTCGGTGGCCAGTCCGAAGAAGACGAAGAACACCGCGGCGAACAGGTCCCGGAGCGGGGCGAGCAGCTCGGCCGACTGGTGCGCGACGGGCCCGGACAGGGCGATCCCGACGAGGAAGGCGCCCACCGCGGCCGAGACCTCCAGCTGCTGCGCCACCCCGGCCACCAGCAGCGTGAGCCCGAACACGCCCAGCAGCAGCGCCTCCGAGTCCTCAACCGACATGAGCCGGGAGATGACGGAGCTGAACCGGATCGCCACCACCAGGACGACGACGACGGTCACCACGGCGATCGCCAGCGCCGTGCCGCCGGCCAGGAACCCGGTGCCGGCCAGCAGCGCGGTCAGCAGCGGCAGGTAGAAGGCCATCGCCAGGTCCTCGATGACCAGCACGGACAGGATCACCGGGGTTTCCCGGTTGCCGAGCCGGCCGAGGTCGGTGACCACCTTGGCGATCACGCCGGAGGATGACACCCAGGTGATGCCGGCGAGCGCCACCGCCGCCACCGGGCCCCAGCCGAGCAGCAGCGCGAACGCCGCGCCCGGCAGCGCGTTGAGCACCGCGTCCAGGAGGCCGGCGGGCGCGGCGGCGCGCAGGTTGCCGACCAGCTCGCTGGCCGAGTACTCCAGGCCGAGCATGACCAGCAGGAGGATGACGCCGATCTCGGCACCGACCTCGATGAACGACTCGCTGGCCGAGAGGTTGAGCAGCCCGCCGTGGCCGAACGCCAGCCCGGCGAGGAGGTACAGCGGTACGGGCGAAAGCCCGAAGCGGCGGGCCAGCCGACCGAGCGCGCCGAGGCAGAACAGCAGCGCGCCGACCTCGATGAGCAGAGCGGTCGTGCCGTGCATCGCCTCAGCCGTCCGGGTCGCCGTCGGCGAGGATCCGGGTGACCCGGTCGAGCGCCTCGCGCGTGCCGACGACCACCACCACGTCGCTCGCCTCGAACACGAACTCCGGGCCGGGGGACGGGATGACCTGCCCGCCGCGCAGGACGGCGACGATGGATGCGCTGGTCCGGGTGCGGACCTTGGTGTGGCCGAGCGGCCGGCCGACGTACGGCGAACTGGGCGGCAGCCCCACCTGCTCGGTGATCAACCCGGCCGCCTGCTGGCGCAGCCCGGCAAGCTGCCCGAGCATCAGCGACGCGCCCAGCAGGTCGGCGAGCGCCTCGGCCTCGTCGTCGGTCAACCGCAGCGAGGCCAGGCAGGCGTCGGGGTCGTCGCGGTCGTACAACAGGAGGTCGCGGCGGCCCGTGCGGTGGGAGACCACACCGATCCGGCGGCCCGCCTCCGTCACCATGTCGTGGCGCACACCGATGCCGGGCAGCGCCGTCTGTTCCACCCGTACTCGCACGGCTGCAACGGTACTGCGGGCCCGGACGCCGCCGCGGGGTGGTCGCCAATCGGGACTTGAGTGGAATACGCTCAACTCTGGCTGCGTCGTAACTGAGCGGAACGCCGAACCAGGGGAGCTCATGAACGCCGAACGTTTCACCACCAAGAGCCGCGAGGTCGTGACGGGCGCGGCCGCGCTGGCCAAGCAGGGCGGGCACGCCACCGTGGAGTCCTGGCACCTGCTTCTCGCACTGCTCGACACCGGCGGCTCCACCGCCGGCCCCCTGCTGCGCGCCGTCGGCGCCAACCCCGCCGACGTGCGCCGCGCGGCGGCGCGCGCGCTGGAAGGGCTGCCGTCCGCCCGGGGGTCCAGCATCGCCGAGCCCAGCTTCGCGCGGGAGTGCGCCAACGCGCTGGCCGAGGCCGAGCAGATCGCCCGCCCGCTGGGCGACGAGTACGTGTCCACCGAGCACCTGCTCGCCGGCCTCGCCCGGGTGGGCGGCGCCGTCTCCGACACCCTGCGCCAGGCCGGGGCGACAGAGGAGCAGCTCGTCGCCGCGTTCCCGGCGGTGCGCGGCGGGGACCGGCGGGTCACCACGCAGGACCCGGAGCAGACGTACCAGGCGCTGGAGAAGTACGGCGTCGACCTGACCGCCCAGGCGCGGGACGGCAAGGTCGACCCGGTCATCGGCCGGGACGCCGAGATCCGCCGCGTGGTGCAGGTACTGTCCCGGCGGACCAAGAACAACCCCGTGCTGATCGGGGAACCCGGCGTGGGCAAGACCGCGATCGTCGAGGGCCTGGCGCAGCGCATCGTGGCCGGCGACGTGCCGGAGAGCCTGCGCGACAAGCGGCTGGTGTCGCTGGACCTGGGCGCCATGGTCGCCGGGGCGCAGTACCGCGGCCAGTTCGAGGAGCGGCTCAAGTCGGTGCTGGAGGAGATCAAGGGCTCCAACGGCCAGGTCATCACCTTCCTCGACGAGCTGCACACCGTCGTAGGGGCGGGCAGGGCCGAGGGCTCGATGGACGCCGGGAACATGCTCAAGCCGATGCTCGCGCGCGGCGAGCTGCGGATGGTCGGCGCCACCACGCTGGACGAGTACCGGGAGCGGATCGAGAAGGACCCGGCCCTCGAGCGGCGCTTCCAGCCGGTGCTGGTCGGCGAGCCGACGGTCGAGGACACCATCGGCATCCTGCGCGGCCTCAAGGAGCGGTACGAGGCCCACCACGGGGTGCGCATCACCGACGCCGCGCTGGTCGCCGCCGCCGCGCTGTCCGACCGCTACATCGCCGACCGGTTCCTGCCGGACAAGGCGATCGACCTCATCGACGAGGCGGCCTCCCGGCTCCGCATGGAGATCGACTCGAGGCCCGTCGAGATCGACGAACGGCAGCGGGCCGTCGACCGCCTGAAGATGGAGGAGATGGCGCTCGCGAAGGAGTCCGACCCGGCGTCCCGGGACCGGCTGGAGCGGCTGCGCCGCGACCTGGCCGACCGGCAGGAGGACCTGTCCGCACTGACCGCCCGCTGGGAGTCCGAACGGGCCGGCCTCAACCGCGTGGGCGAGCTGAAGAAGCAGCTCGACGACGTCCGCGGGCAGGCGGAGCGCGCGCAGCGCGAGGGCGACCTCGCCCGCGCCTCCGAGCTGCTCTACGGCCGCATTCCCACGCTCGAGCGGGAGCTGGCGGACGCCTCCGCGAACGCCGAGGAGGCCACTCCGATGGTCAAGGAGGAGGTCGGCGCCGACGACATCGCCGGCGTCGTGGCGTCCTGGACCGGCATCCCCGCCGGCCGCCTGCTCGAGGGCGAGACCGCCAAGTTGCTGCGGATGGAGGAGTCGCTGACCGGGCGGGTCGTCGGCCAGGCGCAGGCGGTCACCGCGGTCGCCGATGCCGTGCGCCGGGCGCGCGCCGGCGTCGCCGACCCCGACCGGCCGACCGGCTCCTTCCTCTTCCTCGGCCCGACCGGCGTGGGGAAGACGGAGCTGGCCAAGGCCCTCGCCGGGTTCCTCTTCGACGACGAGCGGGCGATGGTCCGCATCGACATGAGCGAGTACGGCGAGAAGCACTCGGTGGCCCGCCTGGTGGGCGCGCCGCCCGGCTACGTCGGGTACGAGGAGGGCGGCCAGCTCACCGAGGCGGTGCGCCGGCGGCCGTACTCGGTGATCCTGCTCGACGAGGTCGAGAAGGCCCACCCGGACGTCTTCGACGTGCTGCTCCAGGTGCTCGACGACGGCCGGCTCACCGACGGCCAGGGCCGGACGGTCGACTTCCGCAACGCCATCCTGATCCTCACCTCCAACCTCGGCTCACACGTGGTCTCGGACCCGATGCTGTCGGAGGAGCAGCGCCGCGACGCGGTCATGGCGGTGGTCCGCGGGCACTTCAAGCCGGAGTTCCTCAACCGGCTCGACGACATCGTGGTGTTCGCCGCGCTGACCGGCCCGGACCTGCGGGCGATCGTGGACATCCAGCTGGCCGCGCTGGCGCGTCGGCTGGGCGACCGGCGGCTCGCCATGGAGGTCTCCGACACCGCGCGGACGTGGCTGGCCGAGCACGGGTACGACCCGATCTACGGCGCCCGGCCGCTGCGCCGCCTGGTGCAGTCGGCGATCGGCGACCGGCTGGCCCGGGCCCTGCTCGGCGGCGAGGTGCGGGACGGCGACACGGTCCTGGTGGACCTGGCGGAGACGAAGGACGGCCTCACGGTGACCCGCGCCTGACGGGCCGGACCCGGATGATCCGCGCCGGACGGAGCATGATGGCGGGGTGGCAGTCGATGAGGGGGCCCTGCGCGAACTCAGCTCCGCCGATGTGGTCGCGTTCGGCGCGGTGGGCTTCGCCGCCAGCACGTTGCCGGTGACGCGGGCGTACCAGCGGCTGGCCGAGGCGCTGGGCGGCGAGGTGGACCTGCGACCCCACCTCGACCGGCTGCTGGCCGAGGGCACGCCCGCCGGCAAGGCGTACGCGGCGACGCTGCTCGACAAGCTGGACCACGACGCCGGCCGCGCGGCGTGGCGGTCGCTGGCGACCGACCGGGCGGAGATCACCACCTTCACCGGCTGCCTGATGAACCGCACGACCCTCGCCGAGTACGCGGCGGACCGCCTCCGGTCGGGGTGACCCGGCGCCGCCCGGGCCCGGCGCGCCCGCGGGCTGGCCGGCGCTTGTTACATTCGCGGGCCAGTGATCGTGTAAGGGGGGCCCGATGCCGGACGGAGTGCTGATCGCCATCTCGGCGGTCGCGTGCCTGGCGGCCGTGGC
>DASQDS010000840.1:0-4387 GCA_035634075.1 Pilimelia sp.
GGTGGCGGCGCCGGTGGGGGTGGGCGGTCGGTCGGCCGACCGACGCCGGGCGGCCGACGCCGTGGGCCTCGTGGCGGGCTTCGCCCTGGACGCGGCGTTCGGCGACCCCCGCCGGTGGCATCCCGTGGCCGGGTTCGGCACCATGGCGGGCTGGCTGGAGCGCCAGCTGTACGCGCCGAGCCGAGGCGCGGGCGCGCGGCACACCGCGTTGGCCGCCGGTGCCCCGGTGGCCGCCGGGGTGGCGCTGGCGGCGCTCACCCGGCGCCACCCACCCGCCCGGGTCGCGTGCGTCGCGGCGGCCACCTGGACGGTGCTGGGCGGGCGCAGCCTGCGCCGTGAGGCCGCCGTGCTGGCCGCCGCCCTGCACCGGGGTGACCTCGCCGCGGGCCGCGCCCGCCTGGGGCACCTCTGCGGCCGGGACCCCTGGGCGTTGGACGCCTCCGGGCTGGCGCGGGCCACCGTCGAGTCGGTCGCGGAGAACACCTCCGACGCCGTGGTGGCGCCGCTGCTGTGGGGTGCGGTCGCCGGCCTGCCGGGCCTGCTGGGCTACCGCGCCGCCAACACGCTCGACGCCATGGTTGGCCACCGATCCGCCCGGTACGCCGACTTCGGCACGCCCGCCGCCCGGCTGGACGACCTGCTCAACCTGGCGCCATCGCGGCTGACGGCGGTGCTGACCGTGGCGGCCGCTCCGCTGGTGGGCGGCCGACCGGCGCAGGCGTGGGCGGTCTGGCGCCGGGACCGGGCCGCCCATCCCAGTCCGAACGCCGGCCAGTGCGAGTCGGCCGCGGCGGGGGCACTCGGAGTCCGCCTGGGCGGGCGCAACGCCTACTTCGGGCGGACCGAGACCAGGCCGCCGCTGGGCGACGGCGGCCCGCCCCAGCCGGCC
Organism: Pilimelia sp.; assembly: GCA_035634075.1. Lineage (GTDB taxonomy): Bacteria > Actinomycetota > Actinomycetes > Mycobacteriales > Micromonosporaceae > DASQDS01. Next base: position 890 of record DASQDS010000840.1, read on the forward strand.
GACATCCGCCGCGCCGCCCGACTGTCCGCGGCGGTCGGGGTCGGCGCCCTCGCCGTGGCCGCCGCCATCGCGTACGCCCGGGGCCGGGTCACCGTCGGGGCGGCCCGGCGATGACGGGTGGGCTGCTCGTGGCCGGCACCACCTCCGACGCCGGCAAGAGCGTGGTGACCGCGGGGATCTGCCGCTGGCTGCGCCGGCGCGGCGTCGCGGTGGCGCCGTTCAAGGCGCAGAACATGTCGAACAATTCCGCGGTCGCCGTCGATGCCGCCGGGCGCGGCGGGGAGATCGGCCGGGCGCAGGCGCTGCAGGCCGCCGCCTGCGGGCTGGAGCCGGATGTGCGGTTCAATCCCGTGCTCCTCAAACCCGGTGGCGACATGTCCAGCCAGGTGGTCCTGCTCGGCGAGGCCGTGGACACCGTCCACGCGGGCAACTACCGGTCGCTCAAGCCCCGCCTGGCCGGCACCGTGTACGACACGCTCGCGGCGCTGCGGGCGGAATACGACGTCGTCGTCTGCGAGGGTGCCGGGAGCCCCGCCGAGATCAACCTGCGCGCGCACGACTTCGTCAACATGGGCCTGGCGCGGCACGCCCGGCTGCCGGCGATCGTGGTCGGCGACATCGACAGGGGCAGGGTCTTCGCCGCGTTCTACGGCACCCTCGCCCTGCTCGAACCCGCCGACCAGGAACTCCTCGCCGGGTTCGTGGTGAACAAGTTCCGCGGCGACCCGGGACTGCTGCGGCCAGGGCTGGACATGCTGGCACAGCTCACCGCCCGGCCCACGTACGGCGTCCTGCCGTGGCACCTCGACCTCTGGCTCGACGCCGAGGACTCGCTGGCGTACGGCAGCGTGCTCGGCAGCCCGGCGCCCCCGCGCGGGACGCACTGGTTGCGGGTGGCCGTGGTGCGGCTGCCGCGCATCTCCAACGCCACCGACGCTGAGGCGCTGGCCACGGAGCCCGGCGTGCGGGTCCGGCTGACCGTCGAGGCGGCCGAGATCTCAGACGCAGACCTGCTCGTCCTGCCGGGCACCAAGTCCACCGTGGACGACCTGGCCTGGCTGCGCCGCACCGGCCTGGCCGACGCCGTCCTGGCGCACGCCGCCGCCGGCAAGCCGGTGCTGGGCATCTGCGGTGGGTTCCAGATGCTGGGTGAGCGGATCCACGACGAGGTGGAGAGCCGGCGCGGCACCGTGCCCGGGCTCGGCCTGCTGCCGGTCGAGGTGGCCTTCGACCCGCGCAAGACGCTGGCCCGGTCCACCGGCACCGCCTACGGTGCGGTGCCGGTGCGCGGTTACGAGATCCACCATGGCCGCGTCGCCCGCGCCGCGGACGGGTTGCCGCCGCTGCTGCGGTACGCCGACGGCCGGCCCGAGGGCGCCGCGCTGGGGTCCGTCTTCGGCACCCACTGGCACGGCGCCTTCGAGTCCGACGCGTTCCGCCGCCGCTTCCTGACCGAGGCGGCGGCTCTGGCCGGCCGGCACGGGTTCACGGTGGCGGCCGACACCGACTTCGCCGCCGCCCGGGAGCGGACGCTGGACCTCCTCGGCGACCTGGTCGAGGAGCACCTCGACACGGCCGCGCTGTGGGATCTGATCGAGCACGGCGCGCCGGCCGCCCTGCCGGTCGTTCCACCCGCCGGGCCGGCGAGTGCCTGACCGGGCGCGGCTCGGACGTGCGCGCGGTCGGTCGAGCGGCGTCCTCAGCTCGCGGCACGGGACGGGTGTCGCGGCCGGGACCACCGTGGTCACCTCCGGCGGGCGCGTGTTGCCCTGCGCGGCGGGTTACCCCACCGCCGCCCGGGCCGCTACCGTCAGCCGGTGACCGCCGACGCGTACGCGGAACTCGCGGCCGACGTGCTGCGGCGCCCGGCACGCTTCGGCGACGCCCGACTGGTGTGCGTGGACGGGCCGAGTGGCGCCGGCAAGAGCAGCCTGGCGACCGCCCTGGCGGCGGCGATCACGGCCGCACTGCGGACGCCGGTGCCGGTCATCCGCATCGATGACCATCTGGACGGCTGGGGTGATCAGTTCACGTTCTGGGATCGGTTGGAGCGTCAGGTGCTGGGCCCGTTGCGCCGGGGTGAGCCGGCCACCTACCGGCCGTACAACTGGGACCTGCGCCGCTTCGGCGACGTCACCGTGACGGTCGAGCCGGCGCCCGTGGTGATCCTGGAGGGCGTGAGCTCCGCGCGGGCCGCCGCCCGTGCCGAGAGCACCCTGACGATCTTCGTGGCCGCGCCGCGGGAGCTGCGCACCCGCCGGCTCGTCGATCGGGACGGGCCCGGTGTGTTGCCGTACCTCGACGCCTGGCAGCAGGGGGAGGACCGGCACTTCGCCGAGGACGCCACCGCCCACCACGTCGACCTCCTGGTGGATGGGGCCACCGGGTACGTCCGGCGGGGGGGAAACCGCCCGGCAGGCCCGTAGACACCCCACCCGGGCCTGCGGCACGATCACACCGACGGCCTGCCGGCATCGGCCGGACGCGGCCAACGAGAGGTGGGGCCGATGACTGCCGACGACGAGCCAGCCGCCGACCCGCCGGTCCGGCGACGGGTGGTGCTGACCGGCATCAGCACGCGGGCGTGGGAGCACCCGGCCGACCGGGGGGCCCTCACCGCACTCCGCGAGCTGCGCGGCTTCGACGACGTGGTCAAGGCCTTCTTCGGCATGTGGAACGAGCGCGGCTTCCGCCTGTCGTACCTGGCGGCGGCGGTGCGCGTGGATCACCGGCAGTATCCGCGGGTGTATCAGCGCTACACCGAGGCGGCCACCGCGCTGGATGTGCCGGAGCTCCCTGAGCTGTTCGCCATGCAGTCGCCGTGGCTGAGCGCGCAGGCCGTCGGGCTGGACCGCCCGTTCATCGTGCTCAACACCGGCGCGATCGCGCAGCTCGACGACGACGAGCTGCGCTGCCTGCTCGGCCACGAGCTGGGCCACGTACACAGCGGGCACGCGGTCTACAAGACCATCTTGATGATCCTGACCCGGTGGGCGGCCAGCCTGAGCTGGCTGCCGGTCGGCGCCATCGCGCTGCGGGCGATCATCGCGGCGATGCTGGAGTGGTGGCGCAAGGCCGAGCTGTCCGCCGACCGGGCCGGATTGCTGGCGGGCCAGGACCCGGCGGCGTCCCTGCGGCTGTTGATGAAGCTCGCCGGCGGCGGCGACCTGTCCCAGATCGACACGGCCGCCTTCCTGGAGCAGGCGGCGGAGTACGACGGCGGCGGGGACCTGCGCGACAGCTTCCACAAGATCCGGATGACGGCGTGGAACAGCCACCCGGCGCCCGTCGCGCGCGCCGCCGACCTGCGCCGGTGGGTCGACTCCGGCGAGTACGGGCGGATCCTCGCCGGCTCCTATCCCCGGCGCGACTCCGACGGCACGGAATCGGTGACGGAGGAGATGAAGGCCGCCGCGGAGTCGTACCGCGACACGTTCGACCGCTCGCAGGACCCGCTGGTGGCGCTGCTGCGCCGGCTGGGCGACGGCGCCACGGACG
>DASQDS010000841.1:0-2947 GCA_035634075.1 Pilimelia sp.
GAGCGCTGTTCGGCGGGTGCAACCCGCGGTGGGACATCCCGCACCTGCTCGCCCAGTACGCGGCGGGCACGCTGATGCTCGACGAGCTCGTCACGCGGACGTACACCCTCGACGAGGTCGCCCTGGGCTACGCCGACATGAAGGCCGGCAGCAACATCCGGGGGGTCGTCGTCTTCGACTGATGCGCCCCCCGGGCCACCGATGAGTTCCGTGGCCGGCCGGGGTCGGAATCCCGTGGACCTCGAACCGGTCAGGGACGTGCTGCAGCGCCAGGTGGACGGCGGGAGGCTGCCCGGCTTCGTCGCCGCCGTCCGGCACCGCGGCGCCACGGAGGTGCTCACCGGCGGCACCACCGCCGCCGGGGGCGGGCAGCCGATGCGCCCGGACACGCTGTTCCGCACCGCCTCGGTGACCAAGCCGGTCGGCGGCGCGCTCACCCTCGCCCTGTGGGAGGACGGCGTCCTGGGCCTGGACGACCCGGTCGGCGAGTGGCTGCCGGAGCTCGCCGCCCCGCGGGTGCTGCGCGACCCGGCCGGCCCCCTGACGGACACCGTCCCCGCGAAGCGGCCGATCACCGTGCGCCACCTGCTCACCGGCACGCCCGGCTTCGGTGGCATCTGGGACGGCAGCCCGCTGGCGCGTGCCATCGACGAGCGGGACATCGGCCCCGGCCGGTGGGCGCCGCCGGTGACCCCGGACGAGTACCTGCGCCGGCTCGCCGAGCTGCCGCTGGCCGCCCAGCCGGGCGAGCGCTGGCTCTACCACATGCCGGCCGACGTGCTCGGCGTGCTGCTGGCCCGCGCTGCCGGGCGACCGGTCTCGACGCTGCTGGCCGAGCGGGTCACCGGGCCGCTGGGGCTCGCCGACACCGCCTTCACCGCCGTCGACCCCGCCCGGCTGGCGACCGTCCACGAGGCCACCGGAGACGGCCTGGTCCCGGTCGACGCACCCGACGCCGCCGTCCCGCCGGACTTCGAGAGCCTGGCGGCCGGCCTGGTGTCGACGGCGCCGGACGTCCTCGCCGTCCTCGCCGCGCTGGCCGACGGCGGCGCCCCGCTGCTGTCCCCGGCGTCCGTGGCCGCGCTGACGGCCGACGCCCTCACCCCCGCGCAGCGGGCGGGTGCGGCCGACTTCCTGGAGCCCGGGGTCTCCTGGGGCCTGCAGACCGGCGTGTGCGTCGAGCAGGCCGAGCCGTGGACCACCCCGGGCCGGTTCGGCTGGGACGGCGGCACCGGCACCAGCGCGTGGGCCGACCCCGCCCGCGACGTGGTCGCCGTCCTGCTCACCGGGCGGTTTCCGTCCGGCCCGGACGACGGGCCGCGCGAGTTCTGGCGCACCCTGTACGCCGGCCTCTGAGCCGGCCCGCCGCCGCGCCGCGTTGACGCGGCCGGTCCCCACCGCCAACCTGTGCCGATGACGGTGCTGCCCCTCCCGGCACGCGGACGGTGGGTGTGGGACGCCCGCGACAAGGCCCGCGCGGTCCGCGTGGCCACCCACGACGAGGTCGGCCTGCTCAACCTGAGCGTGTGGCGGGACCAGCTCTGCGTGGGGACGGTCAAGCTGCGACCCGACGAGGTCGTGGACCTGGTGGGCGCGCTGACCGAGGGGCTGGCGCAGCTGGCGGCGGACCGCACGCCCGTGGCCCAGGTACGGGAGGCGGCGCGGCTGGCCACCCTCGAGGACCGGCTGGCCGGCCTGGAGTCCCGGCTGACGACGCCGCCCTGGCGCCGGGCGGTGGCCGACGCCGGGACGGCGGCCGCCGCGCTGGCCGACCGGCTCCTGCGGCGCCGCGGCCGGGCCTGACGCCGCAGCTCGACGGCGGCGCGCACCCCGGCCGCCCGCCCGCCGGTTACGGTGCCACGCGTGCAGACCCCTCCCGGCCCCCTGGCGGGGATCCGCGTCGTCGAGCTGGCCGGACTCGGCCCCGCGCCCTACGCCTGCCTGCTGCTGGCCGAGCTCGGCGCCGACGTCGTCCGGGTGGACCGCCCCGGCGGCGGCACGCAGCTGCTGCCGGCCGACCAGGACGCGCTGAACCGCAGCCGCCCCTCGGTCGCCGTCGACCTCAAGACCCCGGCCGGCCGGGACGTCGTCCTCCGGCTGGCCGACGCTGCCGACGTGCTGGTCGAGGGGCTGCGCCCCGGCGTCACCGAGCGGCTCGGCATCGGGCCCGACGAGTGCCTGGCCCGCAATCCCCGGCTGGTCTACGCGCGGATGACCGGCTGGGGGCAGGACGGCCCGCTCGCCGGCCGCGCCGGGCACGACATCAACTACCTCGGTCTCACCGGCGCGCTGCACGCCATCGGGACGGCGGAGGCGCCAGTCCCGCCGCTGACCATCGGCGCCGCCTTCGGCGGCGGCGCGCTGTTGCGCGTCGTCCGCGTGCTCGCCGCGCTGCTCGAGCGCGGGAGCAGCGGGCGCGGCCAGGTCGTCGACGCGGCGATGGTGGACGGCGCCGGCTCCCTGGTCACGATGGTCTACGGCCTGCTCGGTGCCGGCCGCTGGACCGACCGCCGCGCGGCCAACCTGCTCGACGGCGCCGCGCCCTTCTACGGCACCTACGCCTGCGCCGACGGCCGGCACGTCGCCGTCGGCGCCATCGAGCCGCAGTTCCACGCGCAGCTGCTCGCCGGCCTGGGCATCGACGCCGGCGAGCACGGCCCGCAGCTCGACGTCGGCCGCTGGCCGGAGCAGCGCGCGCGGATCGCCGCCGTCCTGGCCACCCGCAGCCGCGACGAGTGGGCCGAGGCGTTCGCCGGCACCGACGCCTGCCTGACCCCGGTCCTCGGGCTGACCGAGGCGCCGCACCACCCGCACCTGGTCGCGCGCGGCACCTGCGCCGACCGGGGAGGGCACCCCGAGCCGGCTCCGGCGCCGCGCTTCTCGCGCACCCCGGGCGCCGTCCGCGGGGGACCGCGCGCGCCCGGCCAGGACACCCGCACGGCGCTGG
>DASQDS010000842.1:0-8980 GCA_035634075.1 Pilimelia sp.
GCGCCCGCAGGAACCTCGGCAGGCGGCAACACCCGGCCCTCCGCGCCCCGGGGCCCCGCGCCCCGGCCCTGCGCGCCCCGGCCCCGCGCGCCCCGGCCCCGCGCCTACGCCGACCCCGCAGCCACCGGCGGATGAACCCGCCCGGCCACCGGCGGATGGCCCCACGGACCCGCCGGCGGATGGACCGGCCAGGCGACCGGCGGATGGCCCCACGGACCCACCGGCGGACGGACCGGGCGGGCCGCCGGCGGGTGGCCCCGCGCGCTGAACCGCCCCCGGGCCCCGACGCGCTTGCCGAGACCCCCCGAGCGCCGAACCGGCACCGTGCCGATTGACCCGGTCGCTCACCCGCATCGCCGCCCGCGGGTGCGCGATGTGCCGGCCCACCGCACAGAAGCGTGATGCCCCGGCCTGCCTGGCCGGGGCATGTGAACGATCGGTGTGCCTGGCCCCGCTGATCCGCAATGAGGCCCGCCCGCCACCCGGCCCCGCCGCTTGGCGCCAGTGGCGCGGCGCCTACTAGATCTTGGTCCCGTGACCCCCCGAAACGGTGGCTTGCGGACCAAGGTCTACGTACGTGGTGGCGGTGGAGCGGGCGCTGGGGGGCGAGCCCCGGAAGCGGGAGCGGGGCGGAAAGCGAGTTACCGCGCGGCACGAAGCCGCGCGGTAACTCGTCACCACCACCGGAGCAGGGCTTTATTTGAGGACGACGCCTCGGGCCTTGAGGAACGCGATCGGCTCGACGGCGTTGGCAGCGCGGGCCGGCGGTGCGTTCGTGTGGACTTCGAAGTGCAGGTGCGGGCCGGACGAGTGGCCGGAGCTGCCGACGTACCCGATGACCTGGCCGGCCTTCACCGCCTGGCCCTCCTTGACCGACGGGCGCCGGATCATGTGGCAGTAGCGGGTCACGACCTTGTTGGAGTGCAGGATCTCGACGTACCACCCGCAGCCGGGCGTCGACAGCGAGCCGTCTACGTTGCAGTTGCCGGTGGAGACGTTGCAGACGACCGTGACGACCGTGCCGGCGCCGGCGGCGTAGATGGGCGTGTTCTTCGGCGCGCTCATGTCGATGCCGTCGTGGCCCGGCCGGCTCGCCGAGCGGAAGCCGCTGCCGACGACGCCCGGGATCGGCGCCACCCAACCGGCGGCGGACGCGGCCGGCGCACCGGGGAACACGGGTGCGGCGGGGGTCGGGGGCGGCGACGTCAGCGGCGGCGTCACGCGGCCCCGCGACTGGTCGCAGGGCGGGACCGGGATGCCGGCGGGCCGGACGACGAACGCGTCCGACACGTACCAACCGGTGGGGAGGCGATCCCATTGTGCGGTGGTGCGCACGTCGCCGCGTACCAGCTGGCCCGTCTTCTGGCAGACGACCGTGAGCTTGTGGCGGTTGGGGATGGTGGCCTTGCGGGCGTACGTGGTGGCCGGACCGGTGCGCACGTTGAGCACCGCGCCCGCCGTCCGGACGGTCCCGGCGACGCCGTCACCCGCGGAGGCGGTCATGGCGGTGGTCAGCAGGCCGCCCATGACGCCGATGCTGGCGACCACGCTCATGGCCAACCGGGCGTACCGGCCCTGGCCGGGCTGAGGGCCCGGCCGATCGCCGTGCCGACCGCGGTAGTCCGTCGCGGCCGCGTGGCGCCCGGTGGACCCGAACCCCACTCGCAGCTTTCCCGTACCCATTCCGTCCAGCCCCTCTCGTCCGGGCCGCGGCGGTGGTTGCGTGCCCTGTGAACCACCGTCCCGGGGGCGGGGTGTGCCGGCCGGTGCGCCCGGAGTGCAGATGGGTTGCGGGCGGCGGATGGCTGCCTGCCCGGATTGTCCTCAGCCGATCGGTCGTGGTGCCGAGGACGCCGGCGACACCGGAAACGCCTGACACCGGCGGCGCCGTCGAGGCGACCAACCAGACACGAGGACGGCGGCCGCCGGGAGGATTCCCGGTGGCCGCCGTGTCAGCGGTGGGTGGCGCTCAGTCGGGGGCGGGCCGCCACAACGTCAGCACCGAGGCCAGGACGGCCAGGGCGCCCACCGGTGCGTAGTCGCCGTGCCGCGCCCACATCAGGGGCAGCCCGACCGACGGGATGCGCAGCCGCGCCACGCCCCGCAGGTTCTCCACGGGTACGGGGGTGCTGTCCCGGATCGCGTTGGCGTCACCCTTGGTGATCATCTCGCCGTCGTCGGTGAAGTCGACCAGCCGGTGCAGCAGGAGCCGGCCGGGCTTCGCCGGGTCGTCGACGAGGACGACGACGCCGGTTGGCAGCTTCGCCGCCTCCCGCGGGGGGACTGGCGCGGCGGCGACGATGTCGCCCACCTGGATCTTCGGGGTCATCGAGCCGGACACCACGACCGTGGTCGTCCAGCCCAGCGCCACCGGTGCCACGGACCACAGCAGCAGGCCCGACGCCGCGGCCAGCACGGCGCCGCGCAGGCCGGCGAGCAGCGACAGGCCACCGCCGCGGACGGTGTCGCCGATCGGGCGGGCCGGGGGCGCGATGGCCCGCTGGCGGCCCACCTCGCCGCCGGAGCGGATCGGGGTGGGCGCGCTGCGCCAGTGTCTGCCGGCCATGCGGTCTCCTTTCGCGAGCACTCTCGCGGACCTTCTCGGCCCGCCCGGCGGTCAACTGAGCGTTTGCCGGCGTCACTCTCCTCAGCGGGCGGCCCGGAAAGCCGATTGAGGTACCGACGAGTTCGTTGGCGATTGCTGGGGGAGGGGGACACATGGCCACTACCGAGGTGTCCCCGTCGCGCGACATGCGTGGGCAGATCGGCGCGATGCTCGCCTTCGGCGGGCTCGGCCTGCTGTTCATCTTCTCCGCCAGCCCGCCGGGCGGTTATCCCGTGCGGGTGGCGGAGGTGGCCAGCGTCGCGCTCACCGACGACGCCGGCGGCGCTGCCCTCTTCCAGGTGGACCAGCTGGCCCCCGGCCGGCCGGTCAGGGGCTGCCTGGGCGTCACCTACGCCGGCCCGGCCAGCGCGGGAACAATCCGGCTGGCCGCCACCGACATCAGCGGTCCGCTGGCCGGCTCGCTGCGCGTCGTGGTCGAGCAGGGCACGGGCGGCGGGTACGGCGACTGCGACGGCTTCGTGCCCCTCGACCCCTCGGCGGACCCGATCCACGCGGGCCCGCTCGCCGGGCTGGCCGGCACGACCGAACTGCCGGGCAAGCCCACCGGCTGGGGCCCGAGCCCGGGTGCGGCTCGCACGTTCCGGTTCACGGCCACGGTGCCGGACCGCGACGAGTACCAGGGGCAGGCGGTCACCGCCACCTTCGCCTGGCTCCTCGTCAGCGACGGCGTCCCGCCGCCGAGCGACGCGCCGCCGTCCGGCGCACCGACGCAGCCCACACCGACCACGGCCGCGCCGACGCAGCCCGTGCCCACGACAGCCGTACCGACACAGCCCGCGCCGTCCACGGCGGCCCCGACGCAGCCGGTGCCGACCACGGCCGCACCGACGCAGCCCGTGCCGACGCAGCCCGTGCCGACGCAGCCCGCGCCGACAACGGCGGCGCCGACGCAGCCCGCGCCGACGACGGCCGCACCGGTACAGCCGGTCCCGACGACCACGGCGCCGACCGAGGCCCAGCCGACGGCGGCGCCTGAAATTCGGCCCACCGAGGCGGCGCCCGCCGCACCGGTACCCGTCGAGGGCGAGGACACCGGCGAGGTGGGCACCGCGCCCGGGTTCGATGACGCCGAACCGTCGGTTCCGCCCGCCGCCGGCCAGGCGCCCGCGCCGGGCGCCGGCTCCGGGCAGCCGGCGAAGGACCGCCCGGCGAAGGAGAGGGTGACGACGATCCGGGAGGCGGCCGAGACCGAGGAGAGCGAACGGCGGGGCGTCGGCGCCGCCATCCGGCGGGTCGCCAAGGGCGCCGCGGCGGTCGCCAAGCGCGCTGTGGCTGTCGCCCAGCGGGCTGTCGAGGTCGCCGAGCAGGCGGCCGACGTCGCCGTCAAGCTGACCGCGCGGACCGCCCGGCACAGCGGGTTCCCGTTGGCGTCCGTCGGGGCGATGGTGGTGTTCCTGGTCGCTCAGGACCGCTTCGACCGGCGGGATCCCAAGCTCGCGCTGGCCCCGGTCCTGCGCGAACCCTACCTGCGTTTCGAAGACGGGAACGAGGGCGAGGCCGAGGACGGCCCCGGTGGCCATCGCCCCACCCGCGGCGGCCGGCCGGCCGGCCGGCGACGAGTGACGGACAAGGACGGTTCTGGCGCCGCTCAACGGCGCGCCAAGCATGCGGAGGGAGGGTACGGCGATGGACCCGCGGACCGGTGAACTGGTGCCGGTCGAGGACCGGCTGCGGTGGATGCTGCTCACGCGGGCGGCGCTGTCCATCGCCGTCCTGGTGGTCTGGCAGGCCACGACGGCCACCCGCGGGTCGGGCGGCCTCTGGCTGGCCGGCACGCTCGGCTGGGTGGCCATCACCGCGTTCTCGCCGTTCGCCGTCTCCATCGGCCGGCGGGCGACGCGTGCCGCGCTGACCATCACCCTGCTCGGCGACGGCGTGCTGCTCGCGTTCGGCTGGTGGGCCACGGGCGCGCTCAACGGGCCACTCGGCTACCTCGTCATCCTGCACGCGGTGGCCGTCACGATGCTGGCGTCCTTCCGCACGGGGGTGAAGCTGGCCGTCTGGCATTCGGTCATCGGCATGCTGTTCCTCGAAGCCAGCGCGGAAGGGCTGCTCGGGCAGGTGACGCCGGTGCCGTTGGTGCGGTTCTGGCTCTACCTCGGAGCGCTCTGGCTGGCCGTGCTGGGGACCGCCTCCTTCGCCGCCATGAACGAGCGCGAGCTGCGCCGTCGCCGGTACGACAGCGAGGTGTTGCGCGAGTTCGGTCTGGCCGTCGGGGCCGCGCCGGGCGCGTCCGCGGTCGCCGTCGCCCTGGCCCGGTTCGCCGACGCGGAGCTGGGCGCCCGCCGCACCGCGGTGCTCGCGTACGTGCGCGACGGTGACGACGGCCCGCTGCGCGGGCTGGGCGCGGTGGCCGCCGGCGACGGCGCGCCGGTCGTCCACGAGCTGCAGGGCGAGCCGCCGGAGGATTCCGCGTTGCGGACGGCGAGCGGCCGGACGGCCGCGCTGCTGCGCGCTCGGCTGCACCCCACGACGGACCGCTGGCTCGCCGACCTGCTGCCGGCGGCCCGCAACGTGGTCATCGTGCCGTTCTCGCTGCAGAACGTCATCGGCGCGCTGGTGCTCGAGAGCGGCACGGCCCGGTGGGGCGCGTCCGCGCAGCGGCGGGTCGAACGGCGCGTGGTCAACACCGCCGAGCAGGCCACGGCGCAGGCGGCCGTGGCGCTGGAGCGCGCGGTGCTGACCGACCGCATCCGCGCCGCCTCGGAGACCGACGGCCTCACCCGGGTGGCCAACCGCCGGCGCTTCGACGAGGTACTGCGCGACGAACTCGCGCGCGCCCGGGAGACCGGTGCCGCCGTTTCCCTCGTGATGATCGATATCGACTACTTCAAGCGGCTCAACGACACGTACGGGCACCTGGTCGGCGACGAGGTCCTGCGCCAGGTGGCGCAGGCGATCCGCGCCGACTGCCCGGAACCGCACGTGGTAGCCCGGTACGGCGGCGAGGAGTTCGCCGCCATCCTGGTCGGCGCGGACGCTGCGGCGGCCGTCACCATGGCGGAGCGGATCCGCGCGAGCATCGGGGCGGCGCCCACGGTGACGCCGGTGACCGCCAGCCTCGGGGTGGCGGCGTGCCCGGCGCACGGGGAACACCCGGCGAATCTGCTCGCCGCGGCAGATGCGGCCCTCTACCGCGCCAAGACCAGCGGCCGGAACCGGGTCGTGACAGCCGAGGCGACCCCGTCCTCCGACGGCCGTGCGGCCGCGCTGTCGCCCCGCGACGCCGCTGTCTGCTGAACCACACCGGTCGCGACTTCTCAGGTCTACGGAGGACCGGCCGATTGGACTGGCGAGGCGCCCCCCGGCGTCCCCGCATTGATGCACGGCGAGGAGGATCCATGGACGGACCTGTAACGGCACCCGAGGGTGTGGTGACCAGCGGGCGACCGCGCGGCACCCGCCTGCGCGGGGCCGGAGTGGCAATCGGACTGCTGGTGAGCGCGGCGATGGTGTGGCAGTCATCGCAAGCGGCATTCACCGCGGAGACCCGCAACAACGGCAACAGCTGGAAGGCTGGTTCCGTGGCGCTGGTCAACAACAAGGGCGCCGCGATGTTCAGCGCCGGGACGCTGCTGAAGCCGAACAACCCGGTTTCGGACTGCATCCAGGTCACCTACAACGGCGACCTGGCCGGTGAGGTGCGGCTGTACACCGCGAACATCAACGACTACAGCAAAGAGCTCGACACGCTGCTGACCATGAAGATTGAGATCGGCACCGTGGCGTCGACCTGCGCGTCCTTCACGGCGGCGTCGACACTCGCGGACACGAACCTGCGGGCGATCGCCACCGCCCGGACCAACTGGACCAACGGTCTGGTGGCCGACGCGTGGAAGCCGACAGGCTCGGGCAGTGAGACGCGCGCGTACAAGTTCACGCACACCGTGGCGAACGACAACACGGCGATGGGCGACCAGGTCGATATCGACTTCGTGTGGGAAGTCCAGAGCTCCTAGTAGTTCGTAAGTCCTGGACGGCAGCCGGCCGGGTCACCTCTGGTGGCCCGGCCGGACGCCGCTCCACACCGGATCCCAGAGGGGGTGATCGTCGGTGGCCAGCAGCAACACGGCAGCCCGGCGGACATCCACGGGCGGGCGGGCGCTGCGGGTGTTCCTCGTCCTGCTGACACTCGCCGCGCTCACCTGGCACGACGCCGCGGCCGGGTTCACCGCGCCCACGGCCAACGCGGCCAACAAACTGGTCGCCGGCCGGGTGGCGTTGACCGAGAGCAGCGGCACCGGTGCCGCAGCCTTCAGCGCCGTGACCGGGATGAAGCCCGGTTCCCTGGAGACGCGGTGCGTGCTGGTCACGTACACCGGCAACCTGGCCGCCTCGATCAAGCTGTACGCGGCCTCGTACACCGACAGTGACCTGGGCGCTGCCACCAGCTTCACCGTCGAGACCGGCAGCGGAACGACCTGCGCCGCCTTCGGGACCGCCAGCACCGCGTTCACCGGGAGCATTCGCACCTTTGCGACGACGAAGACCAACTGGGCCACCGGAGTAGGGACCTTCACGCCCGCCGTCGCCGCCACCGCGAAGCCGTACCGCCTCAGCATCCGCGTGTTGGGCGACAACGCCGCGGTGAGCGACAGCATCTCGCTGAACCTCGTCTGGGAGGCGAACAACACCTGATGGTGGCTCTGGTGTGCCAATCGGGTGACGCGCGATTGACCCCCTTTCTTCCGGGGTAAGAGCCGCACATCCCGTGGTGGGCATCGATGGATGGCCGTCGGCGGGTCCGTGCGACCCCGCGTGCGGAAAGGCGGTCCAGGATGCTCAGCGCCGAAGAGCGGCGCCAGCTCGACGAGATCGAGCGGCTCGTCACCATGCACGACCCGAAATTCGTGGCCCGCATGCGGGCCGACCATTCCGACCAGCGGCCGACCTGGGTGCCGGTGCTGGTCTACGTCCTGCTGTGGACGGCGGTGCTGCTCGTCGGCGCGATCGCCGGCTGGCTCGTGGGCGTCGCGGTCGCGGCGGCCGGCGGGCTGGTGGCCGCGCTGATCGCCGTCCGGCGGCACCGGCGGGATCGCGCCGGCTGGCCGCCGCTGGGCCCACGCCCGTCCGGTTGGGGCCCCGAGCGGTGTTGACCCCGCTCAGCCCAGCGGGTTGACCCCGGCGGCCGCGAGCACGAACCACGCCGTGGCCCCGACGTGCCGGACCGGGTGGAAGCCGGACCCGCCGTCGCCGGTCGACAGCGGGCTGGACGCCGCCGGGACGCCACAGCGCGCCGGCAGCGGCCGGCCGCCGATGTTCTGGCGGGCATCGGGCCGCGCCTGCGCGGCCGCGATCGTGGCGGTGACCGCAGTCCACCGGATGGCGCCGGCCGGGTCGCGGCGCGCCGCGCACGCGTACTGCGCGGTGCCCTCGAACCAGACGGCGCACGGGTCGGGTGCCGGCAGGCCGGGCTCGATGGGCCGGCCGGGATCGGCCGCCATGCTGGCCATGCCGAAGGTGACGCCCGTGCACGAGTCGTCCCCGCGCAGCGTGCTGTTGGGACAGGTGGCGTTGTCGGTGACGGTCAGGCGCCGCTCCACGTAGCGCAGCGCCGGCCGGAAGCGCAGCCGCGGCAGGGCCAACCACGGGTGCGTCTGGGCGTCCAGGGTGGCGGGCCCCCGGCCACGGGCGGCGCCGTCCGGCGAGCCGGTCAGCCACCGGTCGTCCGCGCGGCTCCACATCCGGCCCACGAACCGCGCGGCGTGCGCCCGCTGCCGCAGCCAGCCGGCGTCGCCGGTGAGCCTGGCCAGGGCGCCGAACAGCGCGACCAGGTCGGCGTTCTGGGCGGTGTAGAGGTGAGGTACGGGCCGGCCGTCGGCGTCCACCCCGGCCCGGAAGCCGCCGAGCGGCCCGGCCGAGCGGCAGTGCCGCACCAACCAGGCGCCGATCCGGGCCGCCCCCGCGCCGAAGCGGCGGGCGCCGGTGCGCCGGGCCAGTGCCGCCAGCGCGATCCCGGCCCAGGCCAGGTCGCCGGCGCCCGAGGCGCGCAGACCGGGGCGGGCGCTGAGCACGACCGGGCCGGCCGCGGGTGCCATGGTGTCCACCGGGTAGCCCCGGCGCAGCCGCCCGTCGGCGTACTCCGGATCATGGTCCTGGGCGTGCAGCAGCGCGTCGCCCAGGACCGCGGCGCGCTGGCGGCTCCCCCGGGCAGGGTGCGCCAGGTAGGCCAGGATGGCGAGCGCGGCGTCCGTGGTGTAGCCGATCCGGTGCAGGCCGGCCTCGTCCGCGTACGACTGGGGAAGGCGGGGCCGGTCCCCGGTCGTGTAGGCGTCCATCGCCGCGTCGAGGAACGCGAGCGCCCGGTGGACGTCCCGGCTGGCCGCCGCGGCGGGCCGTGGCGGGGCGCTGACC
>DASQDS010000843.1:0-3826 GCA_035634075.1 Pilimelia sp.
ACAGCGGACCGGACACCCATACCGCCAGGCCGCCGGCGAGCACCAGGCGCACGATGCCGAACCGGACGCCCAGCAGGCGCCGGGCGGCGCCCGCGATGCCGACCACCATCAGCACGACCGTCAACACAATGATCAGGAAGATCGCTACGCCGCTCATTGGTGCCCCCCGCCCGTACGACTAAGCGGCTGACGGTACCGGCCACGGACGTCGGGCGTCGTACTGCCCGGTGGTACATCTCCGGCCCGGCCCCATGACGAGGCGGCCCGCGGCGGCGAGTTCGTCGCGGGTGGTGCGCCGGCGGGCCATCCAGCCGAGGTGCTGCCACTGCCCGGTGACGGCGGCGTGGCGGTGCTGCGGGTGCTCGCCGAGCGCGGCGCGTTGCACGTCGGCGCGGCTGCGGCCGGGCTGAGTCAGCGAGGCTGCCCCCACGGTTGCAGCATCCCGCCGGAGGTCAGCTTCAGCTTCGGGTCACCCCTGGTGGTCGGCGGCGGCGAGCACCGCCCGAGCGTGCTGTGTCCAGATCCGCTTGTGGTGCCCTCGCCGCGTCCGCAGGATCCGCTGCCGGGCGGCGGCGTCGACGCTCACGCGACCACCAGCGAAAACTCCCCCCACGTCCGCGCAGACTGCCGTGTACTCGCATTAGATCGAATACACGGCGAAAGCAGTTTCCTCCGAAAGCCACGTCAAGCGTTGATCTCTGGCGGTTTCGTGGGAAGGCGGATGCGGAAGGTGGCGCCGGGGCCGTGGTGGTCGGTGAGGGTGATGGTGCCGCCGTGGCGTTCGATGATGGCGCGGGTGATGACCAGGCCGAGGCCGGTGCCGGGGATGCGTCGGTCGAGGGCGGTGGAGGCGCGGTAGAAGCGGCGGAACAGGTGCGGGCGGTCGGCTGCGGGGATGCCGATGCCGGTGTCGGCGACGGTCCAGGTGATCCATTCCTGGTCACCGCTGGTGTCGTCAGGGGTGGCGGTGATGGTGATGGTGCCGCCGGCGGGGGTGTATTTGACCGCGTTGGACAGCAGGTTGTCGGCGACCTGCTGTAGCCGGCTGCGGTCGGCGTAGATGTCCAGCCGGGCCGGGGTGTCGATGGCGACGGTGAGGTTCTTGTCGCCGGCCTGTGGGGGCATTGCGGCGACGGCGTGGGCGATGATGGCGGTCAGGTCGGCTGGGGCGGGGTGGATGGCCAGGTGTCCGGATTCCAGTTGGGCCAGGTCGAGCAGGTCCTCGGCCAAGAGTGATAAGCGTTCCGCGCCGCGCAGGATGGTGTGTACGTACTGGCGTTGGTCGGCGTCCAGCAGCCCGTCGAGTTCCTCCTCCAGCAGTGACGCGGTTGACGTGATGATTGCCAGGGGGTTGCGTAGTTCATGGGTGACCAGGGCGAGGAATTCGTCTTTGGTGCGGGCCAGTTCGATGGTGAGTTCTTCGGCGCGGCGGCGTTCCAGGTACTGCCCGACCTGTGCGGCGATGCCCGTCAGCAGGCTGGTCAGGGAGTCTTCGGGGTCTTCGACGCGGTCGCCGTAGACGCACAGAGCGCCGATGGTGCGCGCGCCGGTGCTGATGGGTACGCCGACGGCGACGTGCAGGCCGATGCGGGCTGCGGCGCGGCTGCGCAGCGACGCGGTGTCGGCGGCCAGGTCGGGGATCCACAGCGGCCGGCCCTGTTGGTAGACCCGGCCGGGCAGCCCGACACCGGGTTGTAGTTCGTCGAGGGCGAAGCGGCCCAGCCGCCGGCCGGGGGCGGCGTGCCGGGCGGCACAGCCCAGCACTTGCCGGTCGTCGTCGGTCAGCCACAGCTCGGTAACCGGCCAGTCCATTTTCATGCCGAGGGCTTCGACGACCCGGGTGGCGGCGGCGTGGCTGGACGGCGCCTGTGCCAGGCCGCGGGAGACGGCGGCCCCGACGTCGGCGAAGCGGCTGATGCGCTGGGCGGCGGTGACGTCGTGGCAGAAGGCGTGGAAGATCGGCCCCGCTGGGCCGGTGGTGGCGGTCAGGGTCAGTTCGATCGGGAATTCGTGGCCGTCGGCGTGCACGGCCTCCAGCTGCAGCCGCTGGCCGAGCCTTCGGCCGGGTTCGCCGGCGGTCAGGCGCGCCAACCCGGCGTGGTGCGCCGCCCGGTACCGGTCCGGGATGATCAGCTCGGCGAGGTCACGACCGCACGCGTGGGCGTGGTGGTGGCCGAACGTGGTCTCCGCGGCCGGGTTCCACCCGACGATGCGGTCGGCGGCGTCGATCGCGATGTAGGCGTCGATCGCGACGGCGAGCACCGCCTGCGGCTGCTGAACTTCATCGCCGCAGCCCACTGGTGCCGGTTCTGTCATGACTTCCCCCCGGGGGGTGAAACGCGCGCATGGGTGCGCCGGCTGAGCCAACCGGGGGAAGACGCGGTACGCCACACCGCTCGGACAGCGTAGCGTGGTTGTCCGTTAGCCGAACCCTCAACGGACACCCGGATGAGCACGGCCGGAAACCACTCGATCAGCACGAACCGATGTCTCAGGTAGGGGTGTCCGCTGGCCTGTCCGGTGGGTGGAGCGCTTGCGGGCGTGACTGGGGTCTTGATCGGCTACGCCCGCTGCTCCACCGACAAGCAAGACCCCGGAGCCAACCGGCAGATCCTGCTCGACCTCGGCGTGGCTGCAGATCACACCTACCTGGACCGGGCGTGCTCCGGCACAAACGGAGCCCGGCCCGGTCTGGACCAGGCCCTTGCCGCGGTCCGCGGCGGCGACACCCTAGTGCTGCCGGGACTGGACCGGCTCGCCCGCTCGGTGCCCGATGCCCGCGCCATCGGCGACTCGCTCGCCGCCCGCCGGTCCGGCTGCAGCTCGGCGCGATGATCTCCGACCCGGCCGACCCGGCCGACCCGGCCGACCCGATGGGCAAGATGTTCTACAACGTCCTGGCCGCCTTCGCTGAGTTCGAGGTGAACCTGCTGCGGATGCGTACCCGCGAGGGCATGGCCATCGCCAGGGCCAAGGGCAAACTCCAAGGCCGGGCGCCGAAGCTGTCACTGACCCGGCAGACGCACCTGGTCAAGCTGCACGCCACCGGCGATCACACCATCGCCCAACTGGCTGACCTGTTCGAGGTGTCCCGCCCGACGGTGTACCGGGTCCTCGAACGCGCCAGCGCCACGACAGCCACGGCGGATGCGGCATGACCGCTGCTACCGCGTTGTTACGGGTGCTGCTCGTCGAGGACGACCTCGCCGACGTGGCTTCGATGGAAAGCTCCTTCGCCGAGCATCAAGCTCCCACCGAGCTGCACCACGTCGTCGACGGCGCCGACGCCCTGGCGTTTCTACGCCGTGAAAGCCGCTACGCCGACGCGCCACGGCCGGATTTGATCCTGCTGGATCTGAACATGCCCCGGGTCGACGGCCGCCAGGTCCTCGCCGCAGTCAAGGCCGACGAGAAGCTCAAGGCGATCCCGGTGGTGGTGTTCACCCACCTCCGCCGCCCCGGCCGACGTCAGCTCCAGCTACGGCGCCCACGCCAACGCCTACGTCACCAAGCCCATCGACCTGGACCAGTTCGACCGGGTGGTGGCGCAGATCGGTAACTTCTACGGCCACACCGTCATCCTGCCCCCGCGCCCCTGCGACGCGACCCCTTCCGGCGGGTCCACCGGCGACCCAACCAACTCGACCCCGCCGGCCTGAGTACCTTCTTCGGAAAGCGAGCACCACGCGGTGTCGATCACCACTGACAGCACCATCGCGCGCACTGATCCAGGTCGGCTTGCCGCGGTCCGCCGCTACGAGATCCTCGACGCCCCTACCGATGGCCAGTTCGACACGATCGCCGCCGCCGCTGCGGCGGTGTGCGG
>DASQDS010000844.1:0-1580 GCA_035634075.1 Pilimelia sp.
CCTGACGCCGCCGGGCGCCGGCCGTCGGACACCGAACCGGACACCGCGCCCGGCGCGGTGCCAACCCGTCCTGGCCCGGCGGCGCCGCCCCCGATAAGCCGCAACCCGCGCCCCGGCCTGCCGACACTGCGGTCACGAGGACGGATCGACGCGGGAGGACTCATGCACGCCACTGCCGGGCGCCACCGCGTCCGCACGCACCGCGCCCAGCCGACGGCCTCGGCCCCGGCCGCGGTGGCGGTGGCGTGCGTGCTCGGGATGCTGGCGAGCGGCACGCTGATCTGGCACCGGACGGCCGCGGCGTTCACCGCGACGACCAGGTCGCAGGCGAACTCCTGGCTCGCCGGCACGGTGGCGGTGGCCAACAACAGCTCGGCGGCGGCCGTGTTCACGGTCACCGGGCTGGTCCCGGGGTCCACCGGCCAGAAGTGCGTCACGGTGACGTACAACGGCAACCTGCCGGCCACGGCGAAGCTCTACCTGACCTCGGTCTCCGGCGCCCTCGGCGGCTACCTGGACATGGTCATCCAGGAGGGCACCGCCGGCACGAACGCGAACTGCTCGGACTTCGCCGCGACCAGCACACTGGCCACCGGCACGCTCACCACGGTCGGCGCCGCCCGCACCTCGTTCGGCACGGGGGTGGGCACGTTCGCGCCGACCGCCGCCGGTCAGACCCGGCGGTACCGCTTCGCGTACACCCTCAACGCCGCGGCCCCCGACAGCGTCCAGGGCGGCACCGCCGCGGCGACCTTCACCTGGGAAGCGCAGGGGTGAACGGGATGACCGGACCCTCGCGGACCGCCGGCCCGTCCCCCCGCTGGTGGCGGCTGGCCCGGCTCGCCATGCTCGCGTGCCTGGCCGCGATCGGCGGGTTGCTGCTGTCCGCGAACGCGCCGCGGCTCGGCGACTGGCGACCCCAGGTCGTCCTCTCCGAGTCGATGGCCCCGGCGCTGCGCCCGGGCGACGTGGCGCTGATCGGCCCGGCCGAGGCGAGCGCCGGCCAACTGCCCCCCGGCCGGATCGTGCTGGTCCGCGACCCGGCCCGGCGTACCGGCAGCTACCTGCACCGGGTCGTCGGCTACGAGGGGGTGGATCTGGTCACCAAGGGGGACGGCAACGACGTGCCGGACTTCCCCGCCGTGGCGCCGGCCCAGGTGGCCGGGCAGGTGCGGCTCGTCGTGCCGGCGCTCGGACTGCCGGTCCTGTGGGCGGACCAGGGGCGGTACCTGCCCCGGGCGCTGCTCGCGCTGGCCACGCTCGGCGCGCTCCTGATCGTCCTCGGCGCCGGGCGGGAGCCGGCGCCGCGCACCGCCCGCCACACCCGGGCGCCGGCCCGCCACGCCCGCCGGTCGCTGCTGGCGGCCCGTCCGGGGCAGGGGCTGTGGCCAGGCGTGCGCTAGCGGCCGGGGCCATCACCGTCGTGATGGCGCTCGCCGCGCACGCCCCGGCGACCGTCGCCGCCTTCACCAGCGTCAGCACCACGCCGGCCAGCTCGTTCGCCGCGCACACCGTCGGCACGCCGGGCACGCTGACCGTGTCCCGGCCCTGCCCGCTCACCACGACAGCGCCGGCGTTCC
>DASQDS010000845.1:0-6001 GCA_035634075.1 Pilimelia sp.
CCGGTGTCGCCCTTCTCGCCCTGAGCGCCCGTCGCGCCGGTGTCGCCCTTGGCTCCAGTCGCGCCGGTGGCACCCATCGGGCCGGGGGCGCCGACCGGGCCGGTCGCACCGGTGAGGCCACGTGGTCCGGCTGGGCCTGCCGGCCCCTTCGTGTTCCACCGGAGCGGCAGCTCGATGCTGCCGCAGCGCCCGCCCGAGTCGATCACCCGCAGCGCCCCGGTCTTGACGTTCCGGCAGCCGTAGATCGTGCCGTCGCTGGCCGGGATACCGCCCCAGGCGGAGGTCGCCGTGAGCAGCGTCGCCGACGTGACAGCCACGAGAATCGCGGCGCGTCTGGTCCTTGTCATTCTTATTCCCCTCGGATTGACTCGTGCGCCTGCGTTAGGAAGTGGTGCCCGCTCGGGTCGCGGAGAACTGCTTCACCGAACCCCCCATGCGGTCGGCGACCTGCTTGGCCACGTCGGCCGACAAATTGACGTCGTCTGCGACACTCCAGCCCGGCCCCTCGGCGTAGGCACCATCGCGTTCGGTGTACGCCGGCACGAGGGTCGCCATGAGCACGCTGAATGCGCGCTGCTGCCCGGCATCGGCGAATGTCGTCACCTTGACACGGTCGGCGCCGAGCTGGCAGGTGCCCTGGTCGTGGTATTCCGCGAGGCTCGGCAGGTCGGCCCGGCGCTGATAGTCCGCGCAGCCCAGCGTCTCGGCGACCGCCGCGGCCGGCCGGCGGAACGCCTCCCCGTCCTCCTGTGTGACGAGCAGTGCGCCGACGCCCGCCACGGCCGCGGCTATCGCGGCCACTGCCGAGACGACGATTTTCCTACGCACGACGATTCGCACGGCTTCCCCCAACTCCCGTAAAGCGCAGACTCGTGCCACGACACGGAAACGCGCTGCCACGGGAATAGCGAACAGTCGGTGCGCTCGTCATCGACCGGGCATTCCTGCGGCGGCAGTTTCCCAGGCGTCGGTTTCGCTACTGACTCCCCGCAAGGCTGGAGCGACCAAACAATTGCCTGCGGATCACGGTCTCGCCTCGGCCCTGTTGGGGCCGGTTCTTATGTTCCGGCAACAGGCATTGGCCAGGCGTCGGCCATGTAGTCGATCCTCATACATCCGTTAAATCGGATATTACCCTGCGCATTGTTGTGAACACGGAACGCCCCCGGGTGGCGTCAGTGACCGCCGAACCAACCCGGCGTGTCGAGCGGGAACACCCCAGACGGGGTGAGCCGGCGCAGATCCTCCTCCAGCGCGCGGAGCCGCTCCTCCCCGAGGGCGCGGGCCCAGTCCGCCCGCAGGTCCTCGAAAATCGCCGCGGAGCGGACGAGGGCGTCGCGGCCCCGGTCGGTCAGGTCGAGTCGCTTGCTCCGCGCGTCCGCCGGATCCGCACGGCGCTCGACGTACCCGCTGCGCTCCAGAGCCTCGACGTGCTTGGCCGCCCCCTGCTTCGAGATGCCCAGCCGGCGGCCAAGCTCGGTGGCGGTGACGCCTCCCCCGGCGACGGCCTGGAGGACGAAGCCGTCGAGCGGCCGCAGGTCGGGGTGACCTTCCCGCCGCAGCCGCTCGTGCAAGCCGTCGATGAGGACGCGGAAGCCCAGCAGCAGCCGCAACGGCAGCTCGTACGCCCGGGGTTCACTTGACACGATAGACAACCTCGTTAACCATCTAGGCAACCAAGTTGTCTATCATAGGAGGGCGCCCCAATGCCTGTCATCCGCCGCACCGACAACCGCCGCACCGAGACAGCGGGCGCAGTCATGACCACCCTCGCCTCGCCAACCCTCGGCGGCGCAGCCCTGGCGGTCTGGCGCGTCGACATGCAGCCGGGCCACGCCGGTCCGCTGCACGCCATCGACGCCGAGCAGGTCTGGACCGTCATCGCCGGCGCCGCCGCCCTCGACCTGGACGGCGAGACGACGATTGTGGCGGCCGGCGACACGGTCGTGCTGCCGCCGGACGTGCCGCGCCGCCTGCGCGCCGAAGCCACGGGCTTCGCCGCTCTGGTCAGCGCGCCGGCCACGATGCGGGCGTACCGGCTCGACACCGGCGCGGCCGCCAAACTCACGCCCCCCTGGGTCCGGTAACCCGGTAGCCGGCCACAACCCGAGACCCCACCGCCCGACCGTGCGAGTCGCGATCTTGGTCCTCTGACCCCCCGAAACGGTAGCCACGGGACCAAGATCCCGGGGACACGCCGCACCGCCTGCCCGGCCGTGACCGAAGGGTAGGGCGCCGGTTCGCCGACCCGCAGGCCGCCGGCCGGACCTGACGGAGGGCGGCGGACCGCGCACGGTGGGGGCGCTGGACGGGACGGCCGGGATCGGCAGTCTCGGCGACGCCTCCGGGACGCAGAACGACAGTGCCCTGCCGCGCGGACCGCCGGACCCCAGCATCGGACCCGACTGCCGCCGGCGCCGTCAGGCGATCGTGTTGTAGGCCAGCACGCCGCGGTTGACCTGGGTCATCGCCTCGCGGGCGGTGCGCCGCAGCTCCGTCGAGGCGCCGCCGGCGTCGGCGAGCTGGCCGAGCAGGTCCACCACCTGGCGCGCCCACCGGACGAAATCGCCGGCCGGCATGTCGCCGTCCACGGTGTGCCCGCTGGCCAGCACCTTGGCCAGCGGCTCGCCGCGGGCCCAGCGGTACACCGGCCAGACGAAGCCGGCGTCCGGTTCCCGGGTCAGCTCCAGCCCGCGGGCGGCCTCGTCGGCCTCGAGCTCGGCCCACAACTTGGCCGTGGCGTCCACCGCGTCGGAGACCGGGCCGCGCGGCGCGGAGGTGCGCTCGTCGGACTCGCGCCGGGCCTCGTAGAGCACCACCGACACCGCCGCCGCCAACTCCGCCGGGCTCAGCCCGTCCCACACCCCGCGGCGCAGGCACTCGGCGACCAGCAGGTCCGCCTCCGTCCAGATGCGGGACAGCATCCGGCCCGCGTCGGTGACGTCGCCCGCCGTCGTGAGGTAGCCGCGCCCGGTGAGCAGCCCGCACACCCGGTCGAACGTCCGGGCCAGCGACCCGGTGCGGGACGCCACCTTGGCCCGCAGGGCGTCGGTGTCGCGGCCCAGCCGGTGCCGGCGTTCCGCCCAGCGGGCGTGCTCCTCGCGCTCGTCGCAGGCGTGGCACGGGTGCCGGCGCAGCTGCGCGCGCAGCCCCAGGATCTGCTCGTCCTCGCCGGCCTCCCGGCTGCGGCCGCCGCGCCGGCCGGTGCGCCGGTCGACGTCGGTGCCGCTCAGCACCGCGGCCAGGTCGCGGCGCGCCGCCGGCGAGCGGTGGTTGAAATTTCGCGGTACGCGCACGCGCGCCAACGACTCGACCGGGCCGGGAAAGTCCGTGGTCGACAGGCGGCCGGCCCACCTGTCCTCCGTGAGCACCATCGGGCGCGGCTCGCCGAACCCGCCCGTGCCGGGGTCCAGCACGACTGCGAGGCCCGCCCGGCGGCCGGACGGGACGTTGATGACGTCGCCGGGACGCAGCCGCTCCAGGGCGGTCACCGCCGCCGCCCGCCGCTGCGCCGCCCCCTGCTTGGCGAGCGCCCGCTCGCGGTCGGCGATGGCCACCCGCAGCGCGAAGTACCCGGCGAAGTCGCCGTGCTGGCAGTCGATCTCGGCCTCGTACGACTGCATCGTCTCGACGTTGCGCTGCACCTGCCGCGCCAGGCCGACGACCGACCGGTCCGCCTGGAACTGCGCGAACGAGGACTCCAGCAGCTCGCGGGCGCGGTCGGTGCCGACGCTGCCGACGAGGTTGACGGCCATGTTGTACGACGGCCGGAAGCTGGAGCGCAGCGGGTAGGTGCGGGTGGACGCCAACCCGGCGACGTGGCGCGGGTCGACCTCCGGCGACCAGACGACGACCGCGTGCCCCTCCACGTCGATCCCCCGTCGGCCGGCGCGGCCGGTGAGCTGCGTGTACTCGCCCGGCGTGAGGTCCACGTGGGCCTCGCCGTTGAATTTGACCAACCGCTCCAGCACCACGCAGCGGGCCGGCATGTTGATGCCCAGCGCCAGCGTCTCGGTGGCGAACACGGCCTTGACCAGCCCGCGGACGAACAGCTCCTCGACGACCTCCTTGAACGCGGGCAGCATCCCCGCGTGGTGCGCCGCGAGCCCGCGCTCCAGGCCGTCCAGCCAGTCCCAGTAGCCCAGCACCGACAGGTCCTCGCCCGGGATGGCGGTGATCCGGCCCTCCACCACCCGGCGGATCTCCGCCCGTTCCTCCGGCGAGGTGAGCCGCAGGCCGGCCTGCAGGCACTGCTGCACGGCGGCGTCGCAGCCGGCGCGGCTGAAGATGAACAGGATCGCCGGCAGCAGTCCCTCGCGGTCCAGCCGCTCGACCACGTCCGCGCGCAGCGGCGGGCGCCAGCGGGGCCCGCGACCGCCGGAACGGCCGAAGCCCGCGCCGTGGGTGCGCCCGTCCCCCATCTCGAGCCGGCGCAGCATCTCGCGGGTGTGGCGGAGCAGCTCCGGGTGTACGTCGTGCTTGCGCGCCGCGTC
Organism: Pilimelia sp.; assembly: GCA_035634075.1. Taxonomy (GTDB): domain Bacteria; phylum Actinomycetota; class Actinomycetes; order Mycobacteriales; family Micromonosporaceae; genus DASQDS01. The sequence goes on from DASQDS010000845.1 coordinate 4,494, forward strand.
GGCGTCGTGGAAGAGGTCGAACATCCGCCGGCCGACGAGCATGTGCTGCCACAGCGGCACCGGCCGGTGTTCGCTGACCACTACCTGGGTCTCGCCGCGGACGGTGACGAGCCAGTCGGCGAACTCCTCGGCGTTGGACACGGTCGCCGACAGCGAGACCAGGGTGACCGAGGCGGGCAGGTGGATGATCACCTCTTCCCACACGGCGCCCCGGAACCGGTCCGCCAGGTAGTGCACCTCGTCCATCACCACGTACGACAGGCCGGTCAGCGCGGCGGAGCCCGCGTACAGCATGTTGCGGAGCACCTCGGTGGTCATCACGATGACCGGCGCGTCGCCGTTGATGGCGTTGTCCCCGGTGAGCAGGCCGACCTTGTCGACGCCGTAGCGGTCCACCAGGTCGTGGTACTTCTGGTTGGACAGCGCCTTGATCGGCGTGGTGTAGAAGCACTTGCGGCCCTGCTGCAGCGCCAGGTGCACGGCGAACTCGCCGACCACCGTCTTGCCGGCGCCGGTCGGCGCACACACCAGCACGCCGCTGCCCCGCTCCAGCGACTGGCACGCCTCCCGCTGGAAGTCGTCCAGGTCGAAGCCGAGATCCATGGCGAAGTCGTCCAGCGCCGGGAAGTCGGCGGCCTGGGCGGCCCGCCGGCGGGCCGCGGCGTACCGCTCGGCGGGGCTTGTCATCCCTCCAGGCTAATGCGTACCGGGCCGTGGCACCCGGTTGCCTGGTCGACCGGTGCGGCTCGGCCCCCGCCCGGCGAGTCGGTATCGTGCTCGGCGTGCCGGACGACGCCCACGCCCCGCCCGGGACCGCCCCGCTCGCGCGGCGGCCCGTCGAGGCGGTGCTGTTCGACTTCCACGGCACGCTGGCCCAGGTCGAGGACCCGGTCCTGTGGGTGCTGGGCGCCGCCGCTGAGTGCGGGGCCACGCTGGAGCGCGGCCGCGCGACCGCGCTGGCCGACCGGCTCGTCATGGCCGGGCGCGCCGGCGGGCCGCTGCCGCACCGGGTGCCGCCGCACCTGGCCGAGGTGTGGGCGGAGCGGGACCTCTACCCGGGGGCGCACCGGGCGGCGTTCACCGGGCTCTTCGCCACCGTGGACTGCGGAGTGCCAGGGCTGGCTGACGCCCTCTACGAGCGGGTGCTGCGCCCGGAGGGCTGGCTGCCGTATCCGGACGCCGCGCCGACGCTGCGGGCCCTGCGCGCGGCCGGCGTACGGGTTGGCGTGGTGAGCAACATCGGCTTCGACATCCGGCCGCTGTGCGCGGCGTGGGGGCTGGCGGACCTCGTCGACGCGTGGGCGCTCTCCTACGAAGTGGGCCGCTGCAAGCCGGACCCGGGCATCTTCCTGCGGGCGTGCGGCATGCTCCGGGTCGACCCGGAGCACACGCTCATGGTGGGCGACACGCCCGCCGACGCGGGGGCGGTCGGCGCGGGGTGCGTGGCCCTGGTCCTGCCCGCCGCGGCCCCGGGCCGGGTCAACGGCCTCACCGCGGCGCTCGCGCTG
>DASQDS010000846.1:0-1798 GCA_035634075.1 Pilimelia sp.
CCGGCCGCCGTCCCGCCCCCGGCCGCCGTCCCGCCCGGCCGCCGTCCCGATCCGGCCGCCGTCCCGATCCGGCCGGCCGCCGTCCGCCCGGATCGGCCGCTCGATCGGTGCTCAGCCGGACCAGGGCTGGTTCGCCCGCTCACCCCGCTGAGCGCATTCCGCGGTCTCGACCACCCGGCGGCGGCGGGTTTCGTCCCGCCTGGCCTGCACGATCCAGGTCAGGATCGCCTTGCGGGCCGAGGGCGGGAAGCCATCCCAGTGGTCGCGGGCCGATGGGCGGGCGGCGAGTTCGGCCGCCAGGTCGTCGGGTACGACGAGGTCCTCGACGGCGTCGAGCAACCTCCAACTGCCGTCCTGGCGTGCTCGCTCCACCACCCGCAGCCCCGCCTCGGTCATCAGGCCGGCGGCGATCAGCCGCTCGATCCGCTGCTTGTTCGACCGCGACCAGCCACTGCCGCGCTTGCGCGGGGCGAAGTAGAGCATGGTCCGCTCGTCGTCGAGCCGGTTGGCGGTGCTGTCCACCCAGCCGAAGCACAGCGCTTCCTCGACCGACTCGTCGTAGCTGACCGCCGGACGCCCGACCCCCTTACGCCAGGACACCAGCCAGACGCCGGGGGTGGTGCCGGCATGCTCGGCCAGCCACGCCCGCCACTGCGCCCGGGTCTCCGGGTGGATCCGCTCCCGTTGCGCCGGTGTCGCCGCCATGCCCCTATCGTCGCCCGGGCCGCCCCGCCGACGCCAGCCGGTCAGCGCCGAGGCGGGGACCCGGACGAGAACCTCCCGCTCTTCCGTCGGTGCCGTCCGGTCGCCGATGCCCCCGTCCGGCCGCCGTGGTCGACGCGCCATGCCATGATCGCCGGCCACGGAACGAAACCGTCGCTCCCACGACGGTACGATTCCCCAGTCAGCGATCATGACCGCACTCACCGCCTATAGCGCCGTCGTCCCGCGTCGAGGAGCCCGCCCCCACGGCCCACCGCCCCGTCGGACCCGCGCCCACCTCCCCCGTCGGACCCGCGCCCACCTCCCCGACCCACCGGCGCCCGCTTCCACCCTGGCCTCGGGGCGGTGCAGGTGTCTGGGGGCGTTGCCCGCGCGGGCCTCCGTCGCAGGTGAGCGCCCGCACCCGGCTTAGGCGACTCGACGTACCGGACGCAGCAACGTCAGAGCGCGCAGCGCGTCGGTGCGGGAGATGGGCTGGTCGTCGGCGGCTTGCAGGCTCAACGCCATCTCGATTGCCTGCCGGATCCACGCGGTCTTGGTCACGCCGTCGGCCTGGGCCGCCGCCGCCACGGCGTCGTCAACGTCCATCGGCAGCCGCAGCGACCGCACGACCATGACCGGCGAGCCTTCCGGCGGCAGGGCGGCCAGTAGGTCCGCTTCCTGCTGCGGGGTTGGCGGCGGATCGAATGTCAGGCTGTTCATCAGCTCGGCCGCTTCCTCCGCGGTACGCGGAAGGTGGCGCTCGTCGTCGCTCATCACGTCTGCTCCCATCGGTCGAATTCGGCCAGCTCGGCAGCGGTCATCTCCCGCGCACCGATGATCTTCCAGATGAAACCGCCAGCGTGGTGCACCGCAACGATCAGCGGCCGCCCGGCCCGCGTGCGGCCCCAGAGGGTGAGTACTCGCAGGGCGCCCCCGTCGGCCGGGCGAGGCCACCGGCGGCCACCCTCGACGACCTGCCGCACCTCCCCCGGCTCAATCCCCACCAGCGCCCGAAGAGCCCACTCCTCCCACTCATACGGCACACCCCCACCGTACTACGCCCGTAATACACCCACCCCTGCCCAACCCCCCA
>DASQDS010000847.1:0-8193 GCA_035634075.1 Pilimelia sp.
GGCCGCCGACACCGAGCCGCTGGTGATGGACGGGCGGGCGCCCGCCGCCGCGGCGTTCTACCAGGCCACCGCGGCGGACCCGCGGGGCGTGGTGCGCCGCCGGACCATCCAGTCCAGCGGCGAGAAGGTCACCAACGTCTCCGACGACCTGCTCGACCCGGCCGCCGCGCCGCCCGGCCTCGCGATGGTGGGCGACGGCGCGCTGCTCGCCACGCTCGCCCGCGCGACGGGCCGCGGCATGCGCGACATCGTGGCCACGATCCAGCGCGAACAGGACGAGGCGATCCGCTCCCCCGCCGGCGGCGTCACGATCGTCGCCGGCGGCCCGGGCACCGGGAAGACCGCGGTGGCGCTGCACCGGGCGGCGTACCTGCTCTACTCCGACCGCGGCCGGGTCGCCGGCGGCGGCATCCTGGTGGTGGGGCCGTCGCCGGTGTTCGTCGAATACATCGCGGCCGTCCTGCCCTCGCTCGGCGAGGAGGCCGCCACGCTGCGGTCCCTGGGGTCGCTCGTGCCGGGCGAGGCGGCGCGCCGGGTGGACCCGCCGCGGGTCGCCGCCGTGAAGGGGTCCCTGCGAATGCGCCGGGTGCTGGAGCGCGCCGTCCGCGACGCGGTGCCCGGCGGCCCGACGGAGCTGCGGCTGCTCTACCGGGGCGGGCTGCTCCGCCTCGGCACGCCGGAGCTGGACGCGATCCGGGCAGCCGCCCTGCCGCGCGGCGCCCGGCGCAACGAGGCGCGCCGCGCCGGCATCGACCGGCTGTTCGACGCGCTGTGGCGGCAGGCGCAGCAGCTGCGCGGCGCCCGGCTGCAGACGCAGGTGGAGTTCGAGGACGAGCTGGCCGAGCGGGACGACTTCCGGGACTTCCTGCGGGCCTGGTGGCCCATGCTGCGGCCGGCCAGGGTGCTGGGCTGGTTCGCGGACCGGCGGCGGCTGCGCTCGTCCGCCCGGGGCGTCCTCACGCCGCCGGAGGTCGACGCGCTGGCCGCCTCGTACGCCGAATACGCGGAACACGGCCCGACGGTGGCGGACGTGGCGCTGCTGGACGAGCTGGACGAGCTCCTGGGCCGGCCGCCGCAGCGGGCGAAGGCCAAGCGGGACCCCTTCCACGTGATGGACGGGGTGCGGGAGGTCAGCACGTACGCGGACCGGCAGCGCGCCGCCCGCGCGGCGGCCGTCGACCGGCCGGAAGACTACCGCGAGTACGCGCACGTGGTGGTCGACGAGGCGCAGGACGTCTCGCCGATGCAGTGGCGGATGCTGGGGCGGCGCGGCCGGCTGGCGTCCTGGACGATCGTCGGCGACCCGGCCCAGAGCGCCTGGACGGGGGACCCCGGCGAGATCGCCCGCGCCCGCGACTCCGCGCTGGGCTCGCGGCGGCGCAACACGTACACGCTGTCCACCAACTACCGCAACTCGGCAGAGATCTTCGCGGTGGCGGCGGCAGTGATCCGCCAGGTGTCGCCCGACCTGGCGCTGCCGGCGGCGGTGCGGTCCACCGGCGTACCGCCGAGCCACCTGGTCGTGGCGGCGGGCGCGCTGGCCGGGGCGGCGGCCGAGGCGGCGGCGGGCCTGCTGGACGAGGTGGACGGCACGGTGGGGGTGATCACGCCGGTGCCGCGCCGGGACGAGGTGGCGGGCTGGGTCGCCGGGCTGCCCGCGGCGCGGTTGCAGGTGGTGACCAGCCTGGAGGCCAAGGGGATGGAGTACGACGCGGTCGTGCTCGTCGAGCCGGCGCAGATCCGGGCCGACGGCGAGTCCGGCGTGCGCACGCTCTACGTGGCGCTCTCCCGGGCGACCCAGCGCCTGACCACGGTCTCCACCGATCCCTCCTGGCTACCACCGACGGACCACGGGCCCGCCGCGGTGGGTTGAGCGTCAACCCACGGCAACGGGCCCGCGGCCGCCGGACGCGGCGGTGTTACGGGAGCGGGACGGAGACGGCGGTGTACGTCGTCTCCGGCGTGGGCGGGGTGGTGAAGCGCGCGTTGGGCAGGTAAAGCCGGCCCCGGTACGCCGCCACCGTCGTCGGGACGTCGAAGTTGGGGCTGGTGAGGTGCGCGGCGACGGTGCCCGCCGTGCCGGCCCGGTTCAGCGAGATCACCGCGATCCGGTTGAGGCGGTTCTGCACCACGAAGAGGGTCCGGCCGCGCAGGAGCAGGCCGTCCCCGTTGGTGAGCAGCGTCTCCGCGCCCAGGTTCACGCGGGTCGCCACGCCCGTGGCCGGGTCGACCCGGAACAGGAACCCGGTGGCCGACTGCACCACCAGCAGGGCACGGCCGTCCGGCGTACGCGAAATGCCGTTGGCGTTGTTGCCCGCGATCTGCGCCCACTCACCGACGAGCGGCACCCGGACGAAGCCGGTCGGGCCCGGCAGCGCGCCGCGGCGGCCGAGCGGCAGGCGGTAGAGCGCCGGCTGCTGGGAGTCGGTGAACCAGGCCGCTCCGGGGGTCAGGACCACGTCGTTGATGAACGTGGGCGTCGTTGTGGAGAACTGGTAGGTCGCCAGCACGGCGCCGGAGCGGGCGTCGACCACCCGGGCGTTGCCGCCGCCACCGCCGGCGACGAAGAGCCGGCCGCGGTCGTCCAGCTTCAGGCCGACCGCCTGCTGGCCCGCCCCTGGGCTCGGGCTGATGACGGCGCCCTGGCCGGTCGCCAGGCTGGCCCGGTAGATCGCGCCGTTGGCGAGCGAACCGAAGTACGCGAACGGGGCACGCCCGATGGCGATTCCCTCGGGACGGAACCCGGCTGGCAGGGGGATGATGTCGGGGTAGGCGCTGGCGGGTGTCCTGGCGCTGGTGCTCGGGGCCGCGGTGGCGACTCCCGGGAGGGCCGCGAACACCGCGGCGAGCCCCAGCACGGACACGGCCAGCCTCATGCGACTAGTCATGGCTCGACTCTATTGATTCGGCAAGGTAATGACATATGTCGATGGTGAACTTTGTGCTGCGGGGTCACTTGCACCTATCGCGATGCACGCATAGATTGGCCTCCGTCGGCCGGGCCGGCGGAAGGTAGGCGCATGGGGGCTGGGCATCACCACGGGCACCATGGGGACCACGGCGCCGCCGGGGCGGCCGGCGAGCGCCACCGTGGGCGGCTGTGGGCGGCGTTCGCCCTCCTGGGTGCCCTCACCGCCGTGGAGGCCGCAGCCGCGTTCCTGACCGGCTCGCTGGCCCTGCTCTCCGACGCCGGCCACATGTTCACCGACGTGCTCGGCATCGGCATGGCGCTCGCGGCCATCGGGGCGGCCACCCGCGCGGCCCGCCCGGGTGGCGCCGACCCGCAGCGCACGTTCGGGCTGTACCGGCTCGAGGTGCTCGCGGCGCTCGGCAACGCGGTGCTGCTGTCGGCTGTCGCCATCTACGTGCTGGTCGAATCCGTCCGCCGGTTCACCGACCCGCCGGAGTTCGACGTCGGGCCCATGGTGGCGGTCGCCGCCCTCGGCCTGGTGGCCAACCTGGTGGCCTTCGGCCTGCTGCGGGCCGGCGCCCGGGAGAGCCTCAACGTCCGCGGCGCCTACCTGGAGGTCCTCGCCGACCTCTTCGGCTCCGCCGGCGTGCTGATCGCCGGGGTGCTGATCGCCACGACCGGCTGGTGGTACGCCGACCCGCTGGTCGCTGTGGCCGTGGGTCTGTTCATCCTCCCCCGCACCTGGAAATTGGCGCGGGCGGCGGTGCGGATCCTGGTCCAGGCTGCCCCGGCGCACGTGGACGTCACGGTCGTGCGCGCCACGCTGGCGGCCGTGCCGGGCGTCCGCGATGTGCACGACCTGCACGTCTGGACCCTCGCGTCGGGCATGGACGTCGCCTCCGCGCACCTCACGCTGGACCCGCGGGCCGAGGTGGGCGACGTGCTGTCCGCCGCCCGGTCCAGCCTGCACAACGGCTTCGCGATCGACCACGCCACCCTCCAGGTCGAGCCCGCCGGGGCGGCCGGCGCCTGCCAGCCGGTGAGCTGGTGACCGCGCCGGGGGGCGGCCCCACCGCTCACCGCGGCGGCGCCCGCGCCGCGGTCCTGATCACCAACGACGACGGCATCGACGCGCCCGGCATCAACGCCCTGGCCCGGGCCGCCGTCGCCGCCGGGCACGACGTCGTGGTGGCCGCGCCGCTGACCGAGGCGAGCGGCATGAGCGCGGCGCTGAGCGCGACGGAACGCGACGGCCGGGTCCTGGTGGAGCGCCGCACCCTGCCCGGCCTGCCCGGCGTCCCCGCGTACGGGGTGGCCGGCACGCCCGCCTTCATCGCCCTGCTGGCCACCCGCGGCGGGTTCGGGCCCACGCCCGAGGTGGTGCTCTCCGGCATCAACCGGGGCGCCAACGCCGGCCACGCCGTCCTGCACTCCGGCACCGTGGGTGCCGCGCTGACCGCCGCCGCGCAGGGTTGCCGTGCCCTCGCCGTCTCCCTCGACGTCCTGACGGCGACCGCCGCGACCGCCGGGTCGGGCGGCGCCGCCATCGCCGCCGTGGATCTGGTGGACGACGGCACCCGGCACTGGGACACGGCCGCCGCGCTCGCCCTGGGCCTGCTGCCCGCGCTGCGCCGGGCCCCGGCCGGCACGGTGGTCAACGTGAACGTCCCGGACGCCCCCGCCGACCGGGTGCGCGGGCTGGCCCGGGCCGCGCTGGCCGGCTTCGGCCAGGTCGAGCTGACGGTGGCGGAGGTCGGCGAGGGCTACCTGCGGACCGCCCTCGCGGAGCAGTCGAGCGTGCTCGTACCGGGCACGGACCTCGCGCTGCTGGCCGGCGGCTACGCCACCGTGACGCCCCTGCGGGGCATCGCGGCGGCCGACGACCCGACGGGCCTGCTGCCCCCGCCACCCGGCGACTGACGCGACACGCGGTCCCCGGGGCACAGTCTTGCGCCGGCGCCCGGCGGTGCCCGGCTCGCGGTCGCGGCCGCCTGGTTATGCGGGGGCGAGGGCCAGCCGCGGCGGCGCCGGAGCGACCAGGAGCGGCGGCGCCGCAGCCAGGAGCGGCGCTGCGGCCAACGGCGGGCCGGCCAGGCGTGGTGCGGTCGCGAGCGTTCGCGGTCGCTCGGCGATGAGGTCCCACAGCGCGAGCGCCACCTCCGCGCTCGCCGGGCGATCCGCCTGTCGCTTCGACATGCAGGCCCGGCAGATGTCGGCGACCGCGCTGGGCAGGCCCGGCACGACGAGCACCGGGGTCGGGGCAAGCGAGCGCAGCCGCCCGGCCGCCAGGTAGTCCCCCGGGGTGGCCGCCGGGTACGGTGAGCGGCCGGTGAGCATCTGGTAGAGCAGGATGCCCAGCGCGTAGACGTCGTCCGCGGGCAGGTTGGCGCTGGTCACCGGGTGCCGCGGGATGGTCGGTCGGCGCCGGCCGGCGGGCCGCAGGAACGGCTGCTGGCCACCGGCCGGCCTCGGCTGCGGGTCGACCGTGGTGGCCAACCCGAAGTCAATGATCTTCAGACCGGCACGGGTCATCATGATGTTGTGCGGGGTCAGGTCCCGGTGCACGACCCCGCGCCGGTGGGCCACCGCGAGGACGTCGGCCACCGTGGCGGCCGCGGCGACCGCCTGGCGCCAGGGCAACGGCCCGCCGCCGGCGAGCCGGCCGGCCAGCGCGACACCGGTCAGCAACTCCATCACCACGTACGGGACCACGGTGCCGTCCGGCAGCGGGGCGTCGCCGTAGTCGTACACCTTCGGGACGCTGGGGTGCCGCAGCCGATCGGTGATCAAGGCCTCACGCCGCACGTTCTCCCGGGCGCGCGCGTCACCGACAAGCGTGGGCGCGAGCACCTTGACGGCGAGCACCTGGGCCGTCACGGAATCGACGGCCTGGTAGACGACGGAGACGCCTCCCTGCCCGATCGGGCCGAGGAGCACGTACCGCCGGAGGATGGCAGTACCCATCCGCAACCTTGCCACGATCCGGGACTATTCCTCACCTCACCTGCGCGGACAAGCCCCCCGAACGGGCTTTACCGACCGGTTACCTCGCAGCGGCGGCGGAGACGCCCGCAAGCGCACGGTCCCCCTGCCCGGGCACGCCGCCCCGGTAGGGCTCCGGCGCCCCGAAGAGGCCCAGGAGGCCGGCGCCCCAGAGCTGGTTGTGCACCACCCGGCTGGGTTGCGTGACGATCAGCTTCACGCCGCACACCTCGGCCGTCTGGAAGGCGGCCACCAGCGCGCCGATGCCGCCGGAGTCGATGAACGACACCGACCGCATGTTCAGCTCGATGCGGAACGGCCTGGACGTGGTCAGCACCTCGGCCACCGCGTCGCGCACTTCGTGTGCCCAGCTCAGGTCCACCTCGCCCCGCGCTGCGATCTCGACCACACCACCGGGCAGCCGAGTCACCTCGATCGACCCGATCACGCTGTCGTCCACGTTCACGCTCCTGCACTCCTCGCCTCCGGCCGCGACTGAGAGTATTCCTCTCAGACACCCGGCGCTACCCCCCAGCGACATCCAACTTCCGCTCGAAACGGACAAGTTGTCGCTATCCTACCTCACCGGTGTGACATCACCATGATCAACACTCGAACGGGGACCCCACCCGCCCCGCCGCGCCCGCCGCCACGGCCTGCGGTGCCGAAGAACCGCGTCACACCCACCACATACGTCGGCCGGCCGCAAATGGATCATCCGCGGGCCCGGAATCCCAGGCAAACCTTTTTGCCTCGGCTCGGCGGCGGCGCGCGCCGCGGCACGGCCGCCCTCAACGCTCCCCCGGTGCCCGCGGCAACCGCCGGCCGCCGCGGCGCGCAATTGTGGCGTACCGGGATGACGCTCCCACTGGCGCGGCGCCGATAGCATCAGGCCACACGCCGACAACGGAGGACACCATGCTCAAGAGGTTGCTCGCCCTGGCCGGGGTCGGGGCGTTGCTCGCGCTCGTGCTCGCCTGCGGATTCGGTGGGGGCGGGGACGATGACGACGGCGGCGACGATGACGACTTCGCCCCCCGCGCCGCCGCGGTGGCGCAGCGCTGACTCGCCGACGCCCCGTCCCGGGACCGCCATGGGCCCCGGGGCGGGGCGTTGCCCGCCATCCCGGCCCAGCCAACCCGGCAGCCGAGCCGGAACCGGCCGGCCAACCACCGGGGCCGGAATATCAGTCGCCGACCGCGCCGCGCGGGCGTACCGTAGCTGACATGATCCGCTGACGCCTCTTGCCGCCGCGCCATCGCGCGGCCCGTGCCGTCGTCCCCCGGCCGCTCGCCCGGGGAGATCACTTCCGCACCCGTTCACCGTCCCGTTTCGGACGGTGGCCCCGCGCGCCCGATCCCGCCAGGAGGTACCCCATGGCTGCCCGTCGTGTAGAGAACACCCCGCCCGAGCACCAGCCCGCCGGCGACCCGGCCGGCCAGGTCCGGACGGCCGCGCCGCGCACCGGCGCGGTGCGCCAGGCCCGCGGTGGCGGCAAGGCCGCCCGCGGCGGGCAGGGCGGAAACAACGCCCGGCGATACGCCTTCCGCCGCAGCTGATCCGCCCGCCGGCAGATGCCGCCCCCGGCCGGGCACCCTTCGCGGTGCCCGGCCGGTTGCCACTCAGACCGCGAACCCCAGCACCAGGGCAGCGAGGTAGGCGATCCCCACGAGGGCCGACAGCGTCACCACGGTGACAGGGCTCGGTCCAGCGGGCGGCACCTGACCGCCCGGGACCGCGGGTGCCCGCACGGGGGCGGCGCGGCTGGGCGCTTGCGCCGCGACCGCCCCCGTGGCCAGGAGGCCCACACCGACGGCGGCCACGATCCACAACGCGTCGGCGAGGGCGATGAACGGGATCAGCGAGTCGTGCGGTGACCACCCGCCGTGGCCGGCCAGGAGCACGGCGCCGCCCCCGGCGGCCAGCGCCGGCACCGCGCCGGCGACGAGGCTGGGCAGGCCGAGCAGCACCATCGCCGAGCGCCCGCGTGGGCTGTGCCGGTCGAAGGCGCGCAGCGCCCACACGGCCAGCAGCCAGCCGGCGACCGCGCCGGCGAGCAGGCCGCCGAGTGCGCCGGCGGTCACCGCACCGGGGGCCCGGCGGTGCACCGCGACCTCCACCGCCGGGGCGTCACCCACCGGCCCGAGCAGCCCGCGCAACCGCAGCACGTCGTCTCCCCGGGTGGCCCAGAAGACGCTCTCGTGCGGGCCGGTCAGCAGCTCGCCGAGCCGCCAGCCGCCGGCCGCCAGGCGGGCCCGCGCGCCGGCGACGACGGCCTCGACCTCGCCCGGCGGCAGCAC
>DASQDS010000848.1:0-2915 GCA_035634075.1 Pilimelia sp.
GCAGCCTCGGGGTGGGATCGGTCGCGTCCAGCAGCAGCAGCCCGTCGTCCGGGACCTCCTCGGCGGCGAGGGCGAACGCCACGACCGCGCGCGCGTCGACCGCCTGGGCACCGACCCGGGCCCGGGCCAGCAACGCCGCCCCGCGCGGGCGGCCCTGCGACGAGACGAGCACCAGCCGCGGGCGTTCCGGTCCGGCGGCGGCCGCGACCGCCCGCGGGTCCGCCCGCTCCGCCCACCAGGTCAGCGCCGCGGAGTCCAGCCGCAGGTGCGCGGTCACCCGGACGGGCAATCCGCCGGCGCGGACCTTGAGCCCGATCATCGACTCCGCGGCCCCGAACCGGCCGACCACCCGGTGGCCCCGGACGAAGTGGTCGCTGGCCCGCAGCGCCGGCTCCTGGCCGCCGGCCAGGACGCCGGGGACCGACAGGGTCGGCGGCGGCTCGTCGAAATCGGTGCCGAACCAGGTGCCGACCGGCGACTCGACGTCCAGCATGGGGCCTCCTAGTCGCGGGCGAGGGCGGGGGCGTCCGCCACCCGGGTGTGCGGCAACGCCGGCACGGCACCGCTGGCGGGCGGCAGGTCGGTGCGGGTGAGCAGCGGTTCGCGGCGCTGCCACATCCGCTCCACCGCGTCGAACACGGGCTCGCCGTCCGGCTCGACCTGCCGCATGTGGACGCGGACCGCCTGCAGCAGGTGATCGGCGGGCCAGAGGTCCCACGCGGGGACCAGCCCGGAGACGACGTCGGCGGCGCTGCGGTAGAGCCACAGCCAGAGCCGGGCCCGGGCCACCTGGTCGGCGGTGATGAGCGTCCCGCCGCCGGTCAGCGTCGCCAGCGCGACGTCCAGGGTCCGCCAGTACGCGGCCTGGTCGTCGGCCACGATCGACAACCCGCACGCGCTCCACTCCGACCAGCCGGCCTGGACGACGGGGATGCCGTACGCCGGCATCTCGTTGCTCACGCTGCCGCGAACGGTGACGCCCAGGTCGGCCAGGCTCCACAGGATGTTCTTGCTGAGCTGCCGGCTCGCCCGGAACGCCAGGTGGCCAGCGCCCGCGTACCGCTGCGCGACCGTGCCGAAGAAGTTGGTGGTGTCGTACCGCACCTGGCTCGGATGGTCCAGGAACAGCCAGTTGACGGCCCGCTCGCTGTGCGCGTACGCGGCCGTCTGCTCGAACCACTCCGCGAGGCTGCCGAACGCCTCCCGGTTGGTGCCCAACGCGTCGGAGACGGCGTGATTGAACACCACCACGACCGGGCGGTCCGGGTCGAAGCCGAACCGGGCCGCCGCGTGCCCGCGCACCTGCCGGCGCTCGACCGCGTTCGCCAGCTCCACCGACGCGGTCCCGCCGCCCCGCCACCAGGACGGCCGGCCCAGGTTGCTGCGCGCCCGCCAGGCCACCCGCTCGGCGCTGTGCCGGTACCGGTCCCGCTGTGCCCACACCCGCTCGGCGAAGAACTCGCCGATCTGCGGGGTCAGCTCCGCGCGTAGCGTGGCCTCGCCGCGGGCGTTGTCCGGAAAGAGCGTGTACGCCTTGAGCGATCCGGTCGACTGGGTGTGCACGACGGGCACGGCGGCCCGCTGGGCGGCCTGCACGGCCAGCCCCCACTGGTCGTAGTCGACGTGGCTGGTGACCAGCGCGACCGGCCGGCCCCCCGCCAGCAGGTCGTCGAAGACGGCGGAGAGGGCGGCGACGCGGTCCCGGCAGGCGGCGAACGCGGCACCCGCCCGCTCCTCCGGCGTGACGCGCGGGATCAGCTCCAGCCGGCAGTACGTCGCCTCGGCGCACTCCGCCAGGGCCTCGGGGCTGATCCCCGGGACGGCGACGTCGACGGCGGCGGCGAGGTGGGCGTCCGCGCGGGCGTGGACGTCGATGACCTCGCTCGCGCCGTACGCCTCGGCCAGCTCCGTCAGCAGCGCGGTGTCGAACTGGGCGTCGAAGGCCCGCAGCCAGCGCGGGTCCGACCCGGTGAGCACGACGAGCCGGGCGGGGGTGACGCGGCGGATGGCGTTGGCCATCGTGAGGTTGCGCAGGTGCACGCGCAGGTCGTGGTGGAGCGCCTCGACGAACACCACGGCGTCGGTGCCCCCGGCGTCGACCTGACCGCGCCAGTACACCGCCGCGTCGCCCAGGAAGCGCTGGAAGATGTCGGGCTCGGCCTCAAGCCACACTGGTCACCGCCGCGCCGCCAGCGGGAGATCACACTGCATGACGGGACTAACGCGCAGGGCTTACGCTGGTCACGGCCCACCAGCGGACGAAATCGGACAGCGTTCGATCCGCGTGTTTGCGCGCATCGCGGCACGAGCCGCGCCTCAACCAGATAGGTGTCGGCCGATGGACCGACACTGTGGAAACCGATAGTAACCAGTCGGTAACCGCCCCGGAGGGATGCCATGCTCCGTCGCCTGCTCACCCTCGCCGCCGCCCTGACCCTCGCCCTCGGGGTGGCCGTCGCCCCCGCCGTCCCGGCCGCCGCCGTCACCGCCGCCGACAAGGCCGCCGTCCTCGCCCGCTGGACGCAGACGAGCGCCGACAGCTACGCGGCGTGGGACGCGGCGCGCGTCAACCGGGCGCCGTGGGCGGCGTACCGCTTCGACTGGACCACCGACTACTGCTCGAGCAGCCCGGACAACCCGCTCGGGTTCGACTTCCGGTACGCCTGCTGGCGGCACGACTTCGGCTACCGCAACTACCGGGCGGCCAAGCAGTTCGCGGCGAACAAGGCCCGCCTCGACGACGCCTTCTACGCCGACCTGCGGCGCCGGTGCGGGCTGTACGCGGCCCTGGTGCGCCCGGCCTGCTACAGCCTCGCCTGGACGTACTACCAGGCGGTCCGGGTCTTCGGCGCCGTCGTGGTCAGCTCCGCGGACGTCGCCGAGGCCGCCGAGTTGTTGCCCGCCGAGGCGGCCTG
>DASQDS010000849.1:0-20610 GCA_035634075.1 Pilimelia sp.
GTTCACCGGGATCGGCGCACTGTGCTGGCTCCCGTCGATAGAGCGCTGGGCGTCGACGGTCGCCCGTCTGCTGTGCCCCGGCGGGCGGCTGTTCATCCGCGAGGGTCATCCGGTGCTGTGGGCGCTCGGGCTGCCTCGCGACGACGGTCTCGTGACCATGGACTTCCCGTACTTCGAGCAGACGCAGGCGCTGGAGTGGCACGAGCCGGGCACGTACGTCGACACCGCCGTCGAGTTCGAGCACAACTCCACCCGCGAGTGGAACCACGGCCTGGGCGAGGTCGTGACCGCACTGCTCGACGAGCGGATGACGATCACCGGCCTGGTCGAGCACGACAGCGTTCCGTGGGAGGCGCAGCGGGGCCGGATGGAGCGGATCGCCGGCGGCGAATGGCGCCTGGCCGACCGGCCGTGGCGACTGCCGCACTCGTACACCCTGCAAGCGGTCAAGCCGGGCTGAGCCGCCGCCGATGACGCTGGTCAGCGAGGCAGAGCCGGTCAGCCGCGGGCCCATCGCTGGTGCGGGGCGCCGGCACAGGTCCAAAGCACCAGGGGCGTGTTGTTCGCGGTCGCCGCGCCCGTCACATCGATGCACCTGCCGGACTGCGCCCCTCGGACGGTTCCGTCGGCCTGCAGCGTCCACTGCTGGTTGGCGCCTGGGCCACAGGTCCAGACGATGACCCGGGTGCCGTTGGCGGTGCCGCCGCGCTCGGCGTCCAGGCACTTGCCCTGGATTCGCAGCTGCCCGGAGGCCGCGGTGACGGTCTGCGTCGGCCCGCCGTTGCAGTCCCAGATCACCCCCTGGGTCCCGTCGGTGGCCACGCCGCCGAGCACGTCGAGGCACCGACCCGACCCCACCCCACGCAGGCTGAACGAGTCGGTGGGCGGTGCCGCGCCGGGGCGGGCCCGGTACATCACCACGCCGTGCGGCGGCACAGTAGCGCCGATGGCGCCGGCGGTGTTGCGTGACGTCTTCGTCCAGACGTCGAAGAGGCTGTAACCGGCCGCGTCGGGCAGACCGATCTCGGCGGCGGTGGTGGTGATCGTCGCGGTGACGGCCGAGCGGTTCAGCAGGGCCACGGCGACGGAGCCGTCACTGAGCAGCTTCGCCCAGACCTCGGTGTCGCCGTTGTCGCGCACCCGCCTGGCCTGCCGGCCGGCGCTGTCCTGGTTGACGGCCAGGACGTCGGCGTTGGTCAGCACGGTGCGCACGTCGGCGGGCATCGTGGTGATGTCGTTGCCCGCGATGAGCGGGGCCGCCATGATCGCCCACATGCTGAAATGCGCTCGATTTTCGGTGGGGGTGAACGTTCCCCGGACCCCGACCTCGAGCATGTCCGGGTCGTTCCAGTGCATCGGGCCGGCCCAGGCGTACAGGGGCGCCTGCACGTCGAGGATCTCGGTGATCCCCATGAAGCAGTCGCGGGTGCAGCCGGTGCTCCACCGGTCGGTGATGTCCTCCGTCGTGCGCCACAGATCGGCGACGGGCCCCCAGTCGTACGCGGGTCCGGTGTTGGTATGGGCGCTGTTGGGGTTGATGGAGTAGACGATCGGACGCCCGGTGGCGCGCAGGGCGTCCCGCATGATGGTGAAGCCGGCGATCTGGTCGGCCAGGGTGCCCCAGGGGGAGCACCAGTCGTACTTCAGGAAGTCCACGCCCCACGCCGCGAACGTGTTCGCGTCCTGCCGCTCGTGGCCGAGCGCGCCGGTGGCGCCCGGGATCGCGTTGAAGTACTGGGCGCAGGTCTCCTCCCTCGGCGCCTGGTAGATGCCGAACTTCAGCCCCCTGGCGTGGATGTAGTCCCCGAGCGCCTTCATGCCGGACGGGAAGCGGGTCGGGTCGGCGCGCAGGTTCCCCGCGCTGTCGCGGGTGGCGGCCTGCCAGCAGTCGTCGACGACGACGTACTCGTAGCCGGCCGCCCGCATGCCGGAGCTGACCATCGCGTCCGTGGCCGCGCGGATCCTGGCCTCGGTGATGTTGCAGCCGAACGTGTTCCAGCTGTTCCATCCGAGTGGTGGCCGGACGGCCGGGCTGCCCGGCGCGGCGGAAACCGGCGGCGCGCTGATGACCACGGCGGCCAGCACGGCGCTGGCCAGCACGGCGCTGGCCAGCACGGCGCGGCGGGCTACCCGGAGCCTGGAAGGACGATTCACGGCTACCATCCCCTGCCGGTACGGCCGACCGACCAAAATCGACATTGGTCCATGAACAACCGGCCGTCAACTGTCCGTTCTTCCGCTGTCCGTATCGGGCCGGCGGCCGGAGCGTCAGCCGAGCTGCTCGGCCAGAGCGACGATGATGCCCGCTGGGCCGCGCTCAGCGGGATGGCCGGAGCGTCGGAAACCGTACGCCGGTGGCCTGTTCGGACAGTTCCCAGAGGCGGCGGCCGTTGCCCGGGTCGGTCGCGGCGGGTGACAGCTTCCCCGCCCGGGGGTGGCCACGCAACTCGCCCGGCCCGCCGGGCGCGATGAGCTGGCCCGAACGGGCGGCGGGATCGGTGGCCGCGAACAGCTGGGACAGGGCGCCTCGGTCGGCAGGCTGGGCCAGCAGCGGGTTGCCCAGCCAGCCCAGCACGAACCGCCACCCCGCGGTGGTGGCGCTGAACTGCAGGTTCGTGGCGGTGTAGCCGGGATGGGCCAGGATGCTGCGAGCGGCGCCGTGGAGACGCCGGTGCAACTCGTAGCCGAAGATGGCGTTGGCCAGCTTGGCGGAGTTGTAGGCGCCCATCGGCGAGTACCGCCGCGCGTCGCCACCGGGCAGCCGGGCCCGCCGGTGGTTGACGGAGGTGACCGTGACCACGCGCGGGTCACGGCCGGCCAGCAGCAGGTCGAGCAGGAGGCCGGTGAGGGCGAAGTGGCCGAGGTGGTTGGTGGCGAACTGCACCTCGTGTCCCTGCGGGCTGACCCCGTAGGGCGTGGCCATCGTCCCGGCGTTGTTGATCAGCACGTCCACCCGGTCGTGGGACCCGTGCATCTGGTCGGCGAAAGCCCGTACCGAGTCGAGGTCGGCCAGGTCGAGCCGCCGCACCTCCCAGCCCGCCCCGGGTGCCGTGCCGAGCGGGACGGCCGCCGCCCGCGCCTTCTCCTCGTCCCGGACGGCCATCACCACGCGCGCGCCCCGCGCGACGAGCGCCCGGGTGGTGACCAGGCCGAGGCCGCTGCTCGCTCCGGTGACGACGAACGTACGTCCGCTCAGGTGGGGGATGCGCTCCATGGTCCAGTGATCGGCGGTCATGCGCTTCACGGTGCCATCCATGGCACCCAGTGTCAAACATGGCTTGGAATGTCGTCTCGGGCATGGCGTAACATCGGCGCATGGCAACGAGGTCGGACACCACGCTGGCCGAACGCAAACGGCAGCTCGTCGCCGAGGAACTTCGCAACGCGGCCCTGATGTTGCTGGCCAGCCGGGGCTTCGAGGCCGTCACCGTCGACGACGTCGTCGCCGCCGCCGGCATGTCCCGGCGCACCTTCTTCCGCTACTTCGCGTCGAAGGAGGACGTGGTCGTCCGCTTCATCGCGGACATGGGCACGGACGTCGTCGGCGAGCTCGCCGCCCGGCCGGAAGACGAACCACCATCGGTCGCGCTGCGCCATGCCATCTGGCGGCTGCTCGCGGGCTGCGCCGACCAGCCGGAGCACGCCGAGCGCTCCCGGATCGTCGTCCGCCTCATCCTGGACACGCCGGCTCTGCACGCCCGGTGGCTGGAACGCCAGCTCCAGTGGCGCGCCGGGCTGGCTGCCGTGCTCGCCGCCCGGCGCGGCGTCGACCCGCACACCGACCCCTACCCGCCGATGGCCGCCGGCATGGCCATGCTCGCCCTGGATTCGGTGCTCCGGCAGTGGCGGCCCGGCGACGACGAGCGCCGCCTGGCCGAGCTGACCGACCGCGCCTTCGCCGTCGCGGCGCCGTCGCTGGACGCCACGCTCACCAGCTAGCGCCCCGTCAGTCGGCGAAGGTCAGGCCATGCTCGGCCAGCGCGGCGGCCAGCATGCTGACCGCCTTCGGCCCCACCCCGTGCATGGCCAGGAGGTCACGCCGGCGATAGGCGGCCACCTGCGCGAGCGTCGTGATGCCCGCGTGGAGCAGGGCACCGTTCGCCGGGCGCCCGATCGGGGGCAGGTCGCCGATCCGTGCCGGCACGTGGCGGGTACTCACCCGACCACGATAGTGCGCGGGCACGATCGCACCTTCCGCCTGGTCGACGTGGTCGTCTGCGGGTGAACGCCGTCATTCGCTGCGTGCGGATTGCGGGCCGGTGATGCGCTCCAGCAACGGCAGGGTGGACGCGATGATGCCGAGGCAGACGGTCAGGCCGACGATGACGATCGCGTAGAACCCCGGTCCCGGAACGGTGAGTGTGTAGTCCATCTGTGCCTTGAGGAACAGCTGGGCGGCCAGGAGGCCCATGCCGATCGCCACCACGGCGACAACCAGCATCGGTACGGCGCTTTCCAGCGCGACGACGCGCCGCAGCAGCCGCACCGGCGCGCCACTGAGGCGCAGCAGACTGAACGGGCGCCTGCGTTCGCCGAGGCCGCTGACCACGGTGACCGCGAGGCTGCAGCCGGCGAGGGCCAGGCTGCCGACGATGATGACGTTGGCCAGCTGCTTCCAACCGCGCAGCGTGTCGGCGAAGTCCCCGTCGAACTCGCCGGGGACGTTCGGGGCCACCCAGAAGTTCGGGAACGCGAGGGAGAGGGCGGTGCGCGACCGCTCGACAGCGGCCGGCGTACCGTCCGTGCCGACGACGATCGAGACCACTGGCAACCGCCGATAGTCGTCGGTGGATACGGCGGCGGCGGGCCATACCCTCGTGGCGGATGCCGACCCGCGGTAGGGGATGAGGTTGTCCGCGACGGTGGCGATGATGGTGCCGGCGGCGCACCGGCCGTAGGCCGCCGGGATGTCGGTGCACGCGAGTACGCCGGCTTCGCGGCCCGGGACCGGGTTCCGGTAGATTACAGTGGCGCTCCGCACGCCCGGAATCGAGCGCAGCCTGGGCAGTAGCGGGTCGGGCACCGAGGGCGGGTCGGTGTGGAAGGAGGCGGACACGGTGCCGGCATCCGTCGAGCCGCCCGGCGGTGCGCCGCGATTGGCGACGATGGTACTGATCACGCCGAGGGCCACGGTCGTGACGAAGAGCGCGAGCATGATGCCGCTGATCGCCCGGAAGCCGGCCGTCGGGTTGTCGGCCAGGCGTCGCGCGGCGATGAGCGTGGCCGGGCGGCTGGCGCGCCCGGCCATGAGGCGGGCGCCGACCATGGTGAGCCAGGGGCCGGCGAGGACCAGGCCGGTCATGATGAGCAGCAGCCCGGTCAGGAACGCCGCCGTCTGGCCGTCCGAGGTGCCGGGCCGCCGGCCGATGAAGAAGGTCAGCTCGGCGACGCCGAGCACGAGCGGGATCAGCCGGTACGCGCGCGGCGGACGCGGCGTGACGCGCCGGGTGACACCGAGCGGGGAGATCCGGACGCGCCGTAGCGACACGGCCGCGGCCAGGGCCGCGCCAGCGGGCACCCCCAGCGCGACCAGCAGGCCGTCCAGCACGGCCAGCGAGAGGTCGGTGGGGAAGAAGCGCATGCCGGTGAACGGGATCTCGGCGAGCTGGCCGCGGGCCGCGTAGAACAGCGCGAAGCCGACGGCCGTACCGGCGAGGGCGGCGGCGGCCGCTTCGACCGCCGCGACCACGGATATCTGCCGGGGCGTGGCGCCGACGAGGCGCATCGCCGCGAATCGCTGCTCCCGGCGGGCCGCGCTGAGCCGGGTGGCGGTGCCGATGAAGATCAGCACCGGAAACAGCAGCCCGGCGGCGACCACGCCGAGGATGAGGTTCACGACGGCCTCGGGCAGCGCGGGGGTGTTGTCGCCGGTGCTGGCGAGTTGTCTGGCGTTCGGCAGCTCGGCGACCTGACCGGGAGTGCCGCCGACGATGACCAGGAGCGAGTCCGGTGAGGTCAACGCGGCGGGACCGATCGGGCCGAGATTCCGTCCCGGGTAGCGGTCGGCGAGCTCGGCGGCGGGGGTCGCGGCCAGCAGCGTGGCGAGCGCCGGCGAGGCGTAGTACTCCCCGGGTCCCGGCGTCCTCGGGATGCCGACCGGGGTCGGCGAGCCCGGTGCGGTGGCGGCGACGTCGACCCGGACGATCTGCTCGCCGTGGACGTAGTCCTGGCGCGTCGACCACCACAGCGGGTCGGTGCCACCTCCCGTCGATGCGTTCGGATACAGCGACGCGTAACGCGTGAGCTGCGCGTCGACGGCGTTGACGCCAGCGAGCGTGGCCAGCAGCAACCCGGTGCCGACCGCTACCGCGGCGGCGATGACGACGAGGCGCGTGAGCGCCTCCCGGCCGCCGGCCAGGGTCAGGCGAAGCCCCAATCCGATCATGAGGCGATCCGGTTCGGCGCGTTCACGCGTCCGTCGCGGACGATGACCTCGCGCTGGGCGTACGCGGCGACCCGAGGTTCGTGGGTGACCAGGATGACCGTGGTGCCCTGCTCGCGGGCCACGGCGACGAGCAGGTCCATGACCTGCTCGCCGGTGAGCGAGTCGAGCGCACCGGTCGGCTCGTCGGCGAAGAGGACCTTCGGCCCGGCGACCAGGCCGCGGGCGAGGGCGACGCGCTGCGCCTGCCCGCCGGACAGCTCGCCCGACCGCCGCTGTTCCATGCCGCCGAGGCCGAGCCGCTCGAACCAGCCGTACGCCTGGCGCAACGCGTCGGCTCGCCGCATCCCGCCCAGCAGCAGTGGCAGCGCCACGTTCTCGGCGGCGGTGAGCTCGGGGACGAGCTGGCCGAACTGGAACACGAACCCGAAGCGGTCCCGGCGCAGGCTGCTGCGCTGGTTCTCCGTCATGGCGTCGATCCGGCGCCCGTCGAAGAGAATCTCGCCTGAATCGGGGACCAGGATGCCGGCCAGGCAGTGCAGCAGCGTCGACTTGCCCGAGCCGCTGGGCCCCATGATGGCGAGGACCTCGCCCGATTCCGCGGCGATGCTGGCGCCCCGCAGCGCCGGGGTGTCGCCGAACGAGAACACGACGTCCCGCGCTTCGATCGCGATGGTCATGGCCGGACCGTCTTCTTCAGGGCGTCCAGCCGGGCGCCGGTCACCTCGATCCACCGCAGGTCCGCCTCCAGGTGGTAAAGGCCGTGATCGGCCAGCAGCGCGTCGACGAGACCGCCGGTGCGTTTGACCTCGGTGAGCTCACGCATCCGCCGCAGGTGGGCGCTGCGCTGGGTGTCGAGGTATTCGCCGGCCGGGCGGTCCAGCATCAGGGCGAGCACGACTTTCGCGAAGAGCACCGACTGCAGGTGGGGCTCCGGCTCGACCGGCTGGGCCAGCCACTGCTCCACCTCGGTCGCGCCGAGGTCGGTGATGACGTAACGCTTGCGGTCGGGCCCGTCGCCGGGGCCCACCTCGCTGATCACCACCTTGCCGTCGCGAGCCAGCCGGCTGAGGGTCGCGTAGACCTGACCGAACGGCAGCGGCTTGCCGCGGCCGAAGTAGGTGTCATATTCGCGCTTCAGGTCGTATCCGTGGCTTGCTTCACGTTCGAGCAGGCCGAGGAGGGTCAGGGGGACACTCATGCCGAGCACAATACACTGGGAGTATACACCGAGCATATAACCCCCCGTTTTCGCAGGCCGTGTGCGCCGCACGCTGGTCGGCCGGTCCGACTCTTCATCGAGCCGGTCCTCGTCGGCGGCGGCAAGCGCATCTTCCCCGACGACGGCAACCTTCGGCAGTTGCGGCTCGTCGGAAGCCAGGTGACGAGCACCGGCGTCATCATCGCGACCTACCCACCGGCCGAGTCCTGAAGATCGTTGCAGCGGGGGTGCCGCGGGCCCGGCCGGCGTGTTCGACCGTGACGAAGGCGTGGTCGGCGAGCCCGCCGGGGCTGAGCGGGATCCCCACCCGCTGATCCGCCGGCAGGACGCTACGTGGGGTTCACCAGCGCGGCGCGCGGCGGTGATCCTCTTGACCTCAACCCCGGGTGAGGTGGCAGGTTCAGTGTCGGGGGGTGCCTGTTGAATACCGGGCACCGGTGGATGGAGGCCTGGATGAGCATGGAAGTGACCGCGTGGACGTCGATGTACCACGCGATGCACCAGCAGGAGGACCGACGCGCCTTCTCGATGGCGACGCTGCGGCGCATCATGGCGTTCGCCCGCCCGAGACGCCGGGCACTCGCCGGCTTCCTGGTGCTCAGCGTCGTGACCGCGACGCTGGCCGTGGCGACGCCCGTGCTCGCCGGGCGGGTGGTCGACGCGATCGTCCGCGGCGCCCGGTCGGACGTCGTGTTCGGCCTCGCCATCGCCATCGCCATCATCGCGCTGCTCGAGGCCGGGCTGGGTCTGCTGCAACGGTGGCTGTCCGCCGGCATCGGCGAGGGATTGATCCTCGACCTGCGGACCGTGGTGTTCGACCACGTGCAGCGGATGCCGGTGGCCTTCTTCACCCGCACCCGCACCGGCGCCCTGGTCAGCCGCCTGAACAACGACGTGATCGGCGCGCAGCGGGCGTTCAGCGACACCCTCTCCGGAGTGGTCGGCAACCTGGTCGCCCTCGTCCTGACGCTGGTCGTCATGCTGGGCATCTCCTGGCGGATCACCCTGCTGGCGCTGCTCATCCTGCCGGTGTTCGTGCTGCCGGCCCGGCGGATGGGCGGGCGCCTGGCCCGGCTGGAGCGGGAGGCGGCCGCGCACAACGCCGCCATGAACACGCAGATGACGGAGCGGTTCTCCGCCCCCGGCGCCACGCTGGTGAAGCTGTACGGCGATCCCGGGGCCGAGTCGGCGGAGTTCGCGGCCCGGGCCCGCCGCGTCCGCGACATCGGAGTGCGTACGGCGATGGTGCAGTGGGTGTTCCTGACCGCCCTGACCTCGGTGTCCGCCCTCGCCCTGGCGTTGGTCTACGGCCTCGGCGGCTTCTACGCGCTGCGGGGCGAGCTGGACGCGGGCGCCCTGGTCGCACTCGCTCTGCTGATCACCCGCCTGTACGCGCCGCTCACCGCGCTGGCCAGCGCGCGGGTCGAGGTCATGAGCGCCCTGGTCAGCTTCGAGCGGGTCTTCGAAGTCCTCGACCTGAAGCCACTCATCGAGGAGAAGCCCGACGCCAGGCCGGTGCCGGAGGGCCCGGTCTCGGTGGAGTTCGACAACGTCCGGTTCGCCTACCCCTCCGCCGACAAGGTGTCCCTCGCCTCGCTGGAGGAGGTCGCGACGCTGGACACCCGCGGTGGCGTGGAGGTGCTGCACGAGGTGTCGTTCGAGGCCAAGCCGGGCCAGATGGTGGCCCTCGTCGGGTCCTCCGGCGCCGGCAAGTCGACCATGGCCAGTCTGCTGCCGCGGCTCTACGACGCGGGCGGGGGTGCGGTCCGCCTCGCCGGCGTCGACGTTCGGGACCTCTCGGCGTCCTCGCTGCGGCAGACGCTGGGCATGGTCACCCAGGACGGGCACCTGTTCCACGAGTCGGTGCGCGCCAACCTGCTGCTGGCCCGGCCGACGGCGACCGAGGACGAGTTGTGGGAGGTGCTGCGCCGCGCCCGCATCGCCGACCTCGTCGAATCGCTGCCCGACGGCCTCGACACGGTGGTCGGCGAGCGTGGCTACCGCCTGTCCGGCGGGGAGCGGCAGCGGCTGACCATCGCCCGGCTCCTGCTCGCCCGCCCGCGGGTTGTCGTCCTTGACGAGGCGACCGCCCACCTGGACTCCACCTCGGAGGCCGCGGTGCAGGCCGCGCTCGGCGAAGCGCTCGACGGGCGGACGGCGGTGGTGATCGCCCACCGCCTGTCCACCGTCCGCGCGGCCGATCTGATCCTCGTCGTCGAGGACGGGCGGATCGTCGAGCGGGGCACCCACACCGAGCTGCTCGCCGCCGGTGGGCGCTACGAGGAGCTGTACCGGACGCAGTTCGACCAGGCGTACGCCGCAGCCCCGGCGGCGTGACCAGTGGATCAGGTCGTGTTCCACTACGTCGAGCACGGGGCCGGTCGACCCGTGCTGGTGCTCCACGGCGCCGGCGTCGACCACCGCGAGACGCAGGCTTGCTTCGAGACGGTTTTCGACGGCGTCCCGGGGCTGCGGCGGATCTATCCGGACCTCCCCGGAATGGGCCGGACGCCCGCCCCGGAATCGCTGCGGAGCGCCGACGACGTCCTCGACGCGCTGCTCAACTTCGCCGACGAGGTCACCGGCGGGACCGCGCATCTTTTGATCGGCCACTCGGCGGGCGCGTACTACGCGCAGGCGATGGCGGCGCGGCGCCCGGCGACGGTGGCTGGTCTGGCGCTCGTCTGTCCGTTGTTGCCGGGAGTGCGGGACGTGCCGCCGCACCGGGTCGTCACCGGCTCGGGGGACATCGGTGACGAGGTCTTCCGGGACTACTTCGTCATCCAGACCCCGGAGATGCTGGAGCGGTACGAACGGTACGTCGCCCCGTCCGCGGCGCTCGTCGACGAGGCGGCGCTGGAGCGGATTGGCGGCCGGTGGCTGTTCACCGCAGAGCCCGCGCCGGCGTACGCCGGTCCAACGGTGCTCGTGGCGGGGCGGCTCGACTCGACGGTCGGGTATGCCGCCGCCGTCGACCTCCTCGAGCACTACCCACACGCCTCGCTCGCCGTGGTCGACGACGCGGGGCATGCCCTTCCCCACGAGCGACCGGACGTGCTGCGTGCCCTCCTCGCCGAGTGGCTCACCCGCGTCGAGGGATGGAGTTCCTGACCCGGGTTTCCATATATGAACTACAGTTCACACTCTTGACGGCGCCGCGTAACCGTCTAGGGTCGTGGGCAGTCGGATGATGCGTCGCCAGGCGCATGGCTGGTGCGGTGAAGGGCGGCGCGGTGTTCTCCGTACAGGTGCTTCGGGTCGGCCGGACGGAGATTCCCGGCCCCGAGTTGTTCTGGATGTCCGCCTGGGACCAGTGGTTCCCGCTGTCGTTCAACGTGGTGCTCGCCCGCGGCGAAGGGGTCACCGCACTGGTCAACACCGGTGCCCCCGCCGACCTCGGGCCGTTGAACGCCATCTGGAAGTCGATCCTCGGCGACCGGGCGGAGTACCTGCGCGACGCCGACGAGACGATCGAGGCCCAACTCGCCCGGGCCGGGGTCCTGCCGCAGGACGTCACGCATGTCTTCGCGACCCCGTTCCAGCTGTACTCGACCGCCGGCATCCCGCTGTTCACCAACGCCGAGATCTGCCTGTCGCGGCGGGGCTGGACGCACTTCCACACGACCAAGGACCACCCGCACGACAACCGGTGGACCTCGTTCTCCCCGGAAGTCCTGATCCACCTGGTGACCGACGCGTGGGACCGCGTCCGGCTGCTGGCGGACGCCGACGAGGTGGTGCCGGGCCTGCGCACCTGGTGGGCAGGTGCCCACCACCGGGCGTCCGTCGCGGTCGAGATCGACTCGACCGCCGGCACGGTCGTCGCCTCCGACGCGTTCTTCTACTACGAGAACGTCGAGGACAACCGGCTGCTCGGCATCAACGAGAGCATGGCCGAGGCGATGGACTGCTACGCGCGGACCCGGCGGGTCGCCGACCACATCGTGCCGCTGTACGACCCCAAGGTGTTCGACCGCTACCCGGACGGCCTCGTCGCGCGGTGACCGTGGTGCCAGCCCGCCGCCTACCCAGCCGCGCCCTACCCAGCCCCCGCCATACCCAGCCCAGCCGGAAGGAACCGACATGCGCGCACTCGTCTTCCGCGGTCCCCACGACCTGCGCGTGCAGGAATTCCCCGACCCGGTCCCCGGCCCCGGTGAGGTGCTGCTGCGGGTCACCGCGACCGGGATCTGCGGCTCCGACCTGCACGGCTTCACCGGGGCGAACGGCCGCCGCCATCCCGGGCAGATCATGGGTCACGAAACCGTGGGCCGGGTGGTGGCGGTCGGCGCCGACGTGCCGGCCGCGCTCGGCATCGGTGTGGGCCGCCCGGCGACCGTCAACCCGGTCATCGGCTGCGCCGCCTGCGGCGCCTGTACCGACGGCACCGAGCAGCTGTGTGCGAAGCGTCGGGTCATCGGCGTCGATCCGACGCTGCCGTCCGCGTTCGCCGAGCTGATGACGGTCCCCGCCGGCAACGTCGTGGTGCTGCCGGAGGGCCTGCCGGAGGAGTACGGCGCCCTGGTCGAGCCGCTCGCCGTCGGCTACCACGCGGCGGTACGCGGCGGCGTCTCGGCGGCCGGCGAGGTGCTGGTGGTCGGGGGTGGCCCGATCGGCCAGGCGTGTGCGTTGGCCGCCCGCCGCCTCGGCGCCACCCGCATCGTGGTGTCCGAACCGAGCGCGTCCCGGCGGCGGCTGCTCGACCGGCTCGGCTTCGCCACCGTCGATCCGGCGGCCGGCCAGCTGCCGGAGCGGGTCCGCGAGGTGCTCGGCGCGCCCGCCGGTGTGGTGCTGGACGCGGTCGGCAGCGCGGCCAGCGTCGCCGACGCGCTCACCGCCTCGGCCAACGGGGCCCGCATCGTCCTGGTGGGCATGAACTCCCCGCAACTGACCCTCGCCGCGTACGACCTCAGCACTCACGAGCGCAGCATCGTGGGGAGTTTCTGCTACTCGTCGGCGGAGTTTCGGGCGACGGCGGACTGGGTGGCCGCCGACCGGTCCGGCCTGGAGCACCTCATCGAGAGCCGGGTTCCGTTGGCCGGCGGCCCGGACGCGTTCGGGCGGCTGGCCGACGGCCGGCTGGACGCCAGCAAGGTGCTGGTCCTGTGCCAGGCGTGACCGAGCGGAGGATCCGCCAGGTGCGGGCGTTCATCGTCCGCGGCGCCGACGCCGGCGCCGGCGCGGACTACCACGACCAGGCCGCCGGCCATTGGATCGACGACCATATCGCGACGCCGATGGCCCGGTACCCGGAGTACCGCGCCAGCCGCCGGTCGTTCGGCATCAACGTGCTGGGCACGCTCGTCGTGGAGGTGGAGGCGGACGACGGCACGGTCGGGTTCGGCGTCACCACCGGCGGGGTGCCCGGCGCCTGGATCGTGGAGAACCACCTCGCCCGGCTCGTCGAGGGCCAGCCGGTGACGGCGCTGGAGAAGCTCTGGGACCAGATGTACTCCTCGACCGTCCACTACGGACGCAAGGGCATCGTGCTCAACGCGATCAGCGGGATCGACCTGGCCCTCTGGGACCTGCTCGGCCACCTTCGCCAGGAGCCGGTCTACCACCTGCTCGGCGGCGCGGTCCGCGACGAGCTGGCCTGCTATGCGACCGGCCCCCGGCCGGACGTGGCCCGGCAGCTCGGCTTCATCGGCGGCAAGCTGCCGTTGCACCACGGGCCGGCCGAGGGGGAGGACGGCCTGCGGCGCAACCTGGCCACGCTGCGGACGATGCGCCAGGCCGTCGGCGACGACTTCTGGCTGATGCTGGACTGCTGGATGTCGCTGGACCTGGACTACGCCACCCGGCTGGCGTACGCCGCCGACGAGGTGGGCCTGCGCTGGATCGAGGAGCCGCTGCCCGCCGACGACTACTGGGCGTACGCGGAGCTGCGCCGCCGGATGCCGGCCCGGATGATGCTCACCACCGGCGAGCACGAGAGCACGCGGTGGGGCTTCCGGATGCTGCTCGAGATGGGCTGCGCCGACATCGTCCAGCCGGACGTCGGCTGGTGCGGCGGGCTGACGGAGCTGCTGAAGATCTCCGCGCTGGCGGACGCCCACGGCGTCGCGGTGGTGCCGCACGGCTCCAGCGTGTACTCGTACCACTTCGTGCTGACCCGGCCCAACAGCCCGTACGCCGAATTTCTGATGATGCACCCCGACGGCACGGAGGTGGTGCCGATGATGCACCCGCTGCTCGCCGACGAGCCCGTCCCGGTCGACGGGCGCCTGCGCGTGCCGGACCGGCCCGGGTTCGGCGTGCGGATCAACCCGGACCTGGCCCTGGACCGCCCGTTCCGCCGCTGACCGCGGCTCTACAGCGAGGAGTCACTGTGCAGCTCATGCGGTTCGGCCCGCCCGGTGCGGAACGCCCGGCGGTGCGCGGCGACGACGGCACGGTCCACGACCTGACGCCGGTGGCCGCGGACATCGACGGGGTGTTCCTCGCCGCGGGCGGCGTCGGCGAAGCCCGGGCCGCGTTGGCGGCCGGCACGCTGCCGACGCTGGACGTCACCGGGCTGCGAATGGGCCCGCCGATCGCCCGGCCGTCGGCGCTGGTCTGCATCGGCCAGAATTACGCCGCGCACGCCGCGGAGTCCGGCGCCGCGGCGCCGCAGCGGCCGATCATCTTTTTCAAGCACCCCAACACGGTGGTGGGCCCGTACGACGACGTGCTCATCCCGCGCGGGTCGACGCGCACCGACTGGGAGGTGGAGCTCGCCGTGGTGATCGGCCGCCGGGCCCGCTACCTGGACTCGCCGGCCGCCGCCGCGGGCTGCATCGCCGGGTACACGGTCGCCAACGACGTCTCCGAGCGGGAGTTCCAGGTCGAGCACTCCGGCGGGCAGTGGTCGAAGGGCAAGTGCGCCGAGACGTTCTGCCCGCTGGGCCCGGCGTTGGTGCCGGCCGACGAGGTCGCCGACCCGCAGCGGCTCGGCCTGCGGTCCTGGGTCAACGGCGAGGCGCGGCAGGACTCCGGCACCAACGACATGATCTTCAGCGTGTACGAGCTGATCCACGATCTGTCGCAGTACCTGGTGCTGGATCCGGGCGACGTGGTCTGCACGGGCACCCCGCAGGGCGTGGCGCTGTCCGGGCGGTACCCGTACCTGCGGCCGGGCGACGTGGTGGAGTTGGAGATCGACGGTCTGGGCCGGCAACGGCAGGTGTTCCGGTCGGCGGACGCCCCGGCCGGCGGCGGAGAGGACGGGACATGACGGGCGAGTCGCGGGACATGACGGGCGAGTCGCGGGGCGTGCCGGACGGGTCGCGGGGGACAGGGGAGTTGCTCGGCAGCCGGGCGTTGGTGACCGGCGCGTCGCGGGGGATCGGTCGGGGCATCGCGCTCGGGCTGGCGGCGGCGGGCGCGGACGTCGCGGTCAACTACCACGTGCCGCCGTCGGCCGAGTTCGGTCACGACAACGCCGCGGACGCCCGCGCGGTCGTGGCCGAGATCGAGCGGCTGGGTCGCCGGGCGGTGGCTGTCGAGGCCGACGTCTCGTCCGGCGCCGCCGTCACCGCGATGGTGGACGACGTCGTCGACCGCCTGGGCGGGTTGGACATCCTGGTCAACAGCGCCGGGATCTGCCCGTTCCACGAGGTGCTGACGATGCCGGAGGAGCTCTGGGACAGGGTCCACTCCGTCAACCTCAAGGGCGCGTTCCTGTGCTCCCAGGCGGTCGCGAAGGTGCTGGTCGCCGCCGGCCGGGGTGGCCGGATCATCAGCGTGAGCTCGGTCAGCGCGCTCGTCGGCGGCGCCATGCAGGCGCACTACACGCCGACCAAGGCGGGCCTGCACTCCCTGATGCAGTCCATGGCTATCGCCCTCGGGCCGCACGGGATCACCTGCAACTCGGTCATGCCGGGCGCGATCGGCACCGACATCAACGCCGAGGACTGGTCGGACCCGGACAAGCTGGCGTACCTCAACGGCCGGATCCCGCTGGGGCGCATCGGCGAGCCGGCGGACGTGGCCGGCCCGGTGGTGTTCCTCGCCTCCCCGGCGGCCCGCTACGTGACCGGCGCCGGGCTGCTCGTCGACGGCGGCCTCTTCGTCAACCTGCAGTAGGCAAGCCATAGGCGACCCCGGTCACCCGCTCCGACAGCGTCCACAGGTGACGCTGCGCGGCACGGTCGTGGGCGCGCGCCGGGGCCCGGTGGCGCGTCGGCGGGCCCGTGAAGTGGCCGGGGCCGCCCGGCCCGTAGTATTCGCCGCCGGCGGCGCGCGGGTCGGTGGCGGCGCGCAGCGCTGGCAGGGCGCCTCGTCGGGCCGACTGGGTGAAGAGCCACCCGACGGTCGCGTTGGCCACCCGGAATGCCCGCGGCGCACCCCGGAACAGCTCGGTGCGCGCACCGCCCGGGTGCGCCGCCAGGCTGATGGTCGAAGACCCCGCCGCGGCGAGCCGCCGCTGCAACTCGAACGCGAACAGCAGGTTCGCGAGCTTCGAGGCGTTGTACGCGGCGGCCGGCCGGTAGCGCTCGAGGCTGCGGGGGTCCAGGCCGGCGACCGAGCCGGCGGCGGCCCCCTTGCTGCTGACCGTGACGACCCGGCCGCCGGCCGGCGAGGCGTCGAGCAGCCCGAGCAGGAGGCCGGTCAGGGCGAAGTGGCCCAGGTGGTTGACGCCCACCTGCGACTCGAAGCCGTCCAGGGTGCGCCGGGCCGGCTGCCACCACAGCCCGGCGTTGTTGATCAAGATGTCGAGCCGGTCGAACCGCCGCCGGAACTCGGCGCCCGCCTGCCGCACCGACTCCAGCGAGGCGAGGTCGAGTGGCAGCACACTGCCCGTGCCGGGCAACCCCCGGAGCGCGGTCGCCCCGCGCGCCGGGTCGCGAATGCCGAGGACGACGTGGGCCCCGCGCGCCGCGAGGGCCCTCGCCGTCTCGAGCCCGATGCCGGCGCTGGCGCCCGTCACCAACGCGGTCCGGCCGTCCAGAGGTGGGATGTCTCGCGCCTGCCACATGCGGCCTCCTATATTCGGAACGATCGCCCCGCTTGGGAAATATACGGAACGCTCGCCCCGCTTGTCGAGACACGGAGGCCACCGTGCGCGCCGACGCCCGACGCAACCGCCAGCGCGTCCTGGACACCGCCTATGCGGTCTTCGCCACGGACGGCATCGGCGTACCCATCGACGAGGTCGCCCGCCGCGCCGGCGTCGGTGCCGGGACCGTCTACCGGCATTTCCCGACCAAGGAAGCGCTTGTCGAGGCCGTCGTGCGCGACCGCATCGGCGCCATGACGGCCAAGGCCCGCTCCGGCGTCGACTTCGGCGGGTTCTTCGCCTTCATGGTCGAGGCGAGCCTCGCCAACCGCGCCGTCGCGGAGGCGCTCGCCGGCGGCGGTTACCGGGTCCCCGCGGACGCCGAGGCCGCGCTGCAGGCCGCGTTCGCCGACCTGCTCCGGCACGCGCAGCGCACCGGGGACGTCCACCCCGACATCACGCCCGACGACCTCAACTCGCTGGTCGTCGGCTGTGTCGCCACGGCGCGGCAGCGCGGCGACACGGCACTGGTGCGGATCGTCCTGGCCGGACTGCGCCCGTGACGGGCGCGTCAGCCGGCGTGGCCGAGCGCCGCGGACAGGTCGTCGCAGGCCGCCCGCAACAGGCGGCGGGCGCGCTCGGCCCGCTCTGCGTCGAACCGGATCGACGGCACGGACACGCTCATGCCGGCCACCACCCGGCCGGAGTGGTCCCGCACCCCCACGGCGACGCACCGCACGCCGAGCGTGTACTCCTCGTTGTCGTGGCTGTGGCCCCTGTCCCGGATGGCCGCGAACTCGCGTTCCAGCGCCGCCGGTTCGGTGATCGTGTGCGGGGTGAACCGTTCGAGGGGCTGGCCGTACAGCACGGCGGCGCGCTCGTCGGCGTCGAGGTCGGCCAGCAGCACCTTGCCGACGCCGGTCGCGTGGGCCGCCAGCCGGCGACCGATGGCGGAGGCGAGCACGAGCAGCTCGCTGCCCTCGACCTTGGCGATGTAGACGTTGAACCGTCCGTCGCGCACGGCGAGCTGCACGGTGTCCTGGAAGGCGTCGCGGACCGATTCCATGTACGGCCGGGCGCGCTCGGCCAGGTCGACGGCGCGCAGGTACGCGTTGCCGGCCTGCCACACCCGGATGCCGAGCGCGTAGCGCCGCGTCACCGGGTCCAGCTCGGCCCAGCCGGACTGCACGAGCGTTCGCAGCAGGTTGTGCAGGCTGGAGCGGGGGAAGCCGAGGGCGTCCGCGATCTCGGTGAAGGTCAGCGGCACCTGCCGCCGGGTCAGCAACTCGAGGATGTCCAGCGTCCGCCGAGCTGATTTGACGCCGCCGTCGGCCTCGCGGCTCTCCGCCTGCATGCAGGGCACAGTAGCCTTGTTCCCATGCATGAACAAGAGTTCACACTCTTGACATCGCCCGGTAACGGTCTAGGGTCCCTTTCACCGGCTCGACGCGCGTGGTGTAGGTCACCCGGGCGCCCGGTGTGGAGGAGGCGTTTCGGCGCCGGGCAAGGGGATGGGGACCATGGGGCGGACCTTGGCCGGTGAGCAGGCCCAAGCGGACGCCGGAACGGTCGAACCGGGCCGTCCGGCGCCGCCGCGCGGCGCCTACCGGGTGCGGCCCACCGCGCCGTGGTGGTTTCTGGCGCCGGCGCTCGCTCTCTACCTGTTCGTCGTGCTGGCGCCCAGCGTGCGGGGGACCTGGACCGCGTTCACCGACTGGGACGGGCTCAACCCGGTCCAGCACTTCGTCGGGCTGGCGAATTTCCGGGAGATCCTCGCGGACCCCGCGGGCCGCGGCGCGGCCCTCAACACCCTCGCCATCGCCGTGGCCATCACGATCGTGCAGAACGCCATCGGGCTGCTGCTCGCCCTCGGCGTCAACACCAGGATCAAGAGCCGCAACGTGCTGCGGGTGGTGCTGTTCACGCCGGCGGTCATGACCCCCGTCGTCACCGCGTACCTGTGGAAGTACCTGTACGCGCCGGACGGCGCCCTCAACAGCCTGCTCTCCGCGGTCGGCCTCGGCTGGCTGCAGCAGGACTTCCTCGGCAACCAGAGCCTGGTGCTGGCGTCCGTCGTCGGCGTGGTGGTCTGGCAGTACGCCGGCTACTCCATGGTGATCTTCCTGGCCGGTCTGCAGGGTGTCAGCCAGGACACGCTCGAGCAGGCCGCGGTGGACGGCGCCGGGCCGGCCAGCCGGTTCTGGCACATCGTCCGCCCGGCGCTCGCCCCGGCCATCACCGTCAACCTCATGCTGTCGATCATCGGCGGGCTCAAGCTGTTCGACCAGGTGTGGGTGATGACCGGTGGCGGGCCGGGGCACGCCTCGGAGACGCTGTCCACCCTCATCTACAAGAACGCGTTCCAGTTCAACGAGTTCGCCTACAGCAACGCGCTGGCGCTGGTGCTGACCCTGTTCGTGGCTGTGGTGGCGGCGACGCAGTACCGGCTGCTCGGCCGCCAGGCGGGAGGCGCGGAGTGAACCGGTACCGGCTGCCCACCTTCGGCCTGGAAGTACTGATGATCGCGGTGGCCGCCGTGTTCGCGTTCCCGCTGTACGTGCTGGTCAACATCTCGCTGCGCGGGCCTGGCGATCAGGGCTCCCCGGCCGCGCCCACCAGCGCGCCGACGCTGGGGAACTACACCGGCGCCTGGCAGCAGGCCGGCCTCGCCGGGGCGATCGTCAACAGCGTCGTGGTGACCGTAGCCAGCGTGCTCATCGTGGTCGTGGTGTCGGCCACCGCGGCGTACCCGCTGGCCCGGGTCACCGCCGCCTGGTCGCGCGGCGCGTTCCTGCTGGTCATGCTCGGCCTGCTGCTACCGTTCCAGCTGGCGTTGATCCCGCTCTACCAGACCATGAACGAGCTGGGCCTGCTCGGTTCGCTCTGGTCCCTCGTGCTGTTCTACAGCGGACTGCAGGTGCCGTTCACCACGTTCCTCTACGTCGGCTTCATCCGCGTCCTCCCGCGCACCTACGAGGAGGCGGCCGTCCTCGACGGGTGCGGCCCCGTGCAGCTCTTCCGCCGGGTGGTGTTCCCGCTGCTGCGCCCGGTCACCGGGACGGCGGTCATCCTCAACGCCATCTTCATCTGGAACGACTTCCTCACCCCGCTGCTCTACCTGCAGGGCAGCGACCAGCAGACGATCCCGGTCGCCATCTACGGCTTCGTCGGGCAGTACTTCTCCAACTGGCCGCTGGTCTTCGCCGGGCTGGTCATCGGCGTGACGCCGATCCTCGTCGTCTACTTCCTCATGCAGCGCCGCATCATCGTCGGCTTCACCGGAGGGCTGAAGGGATGACGGCGCCGGCCCTGCTGACCCCGTACGGGCTCACCACCGAGCTGCGCGCCGAGCCGCTGGGCATCGACGAGCGGCGGCCGCGGTTCTCGTGGCGGCTGGCGGACTCCCGGCGCGGCGCCGGCCAGGGCACCTACCGCATCCGCGTGGCGACCGCCGAGCGGGACCTCACCGACCCCGCGCGGCTGTGCTGGGACAGCGGCGAGGTCCGCGGCGACGACAGCCTGCACATCGGGTACCCCGGCGCGCCGCTCGTGTCGACGCCCCGTTACCACTGGCGGGTCGACCTGACCGATGCCGCGGGCCGCCCCGGCGGCTCCGCCCAGTCGTGGTTCGAGACCGCGTTGCTGCACGCCGACGAGTGGACCGCCGCCTGGATCGGGCGCGACCCGCTCGCCGCGCCGCCGATGGAGCCGCCGCAGGACCACGACCGCACCGGGCGCACCCGGGACCTGCCCCCGCCCGCCCAGCTCCGCCGATCGTTCCCGCTCGCCGCGCGGCCGGTCCGGGCCCGGCTGTACGCGACCGCCCGCGGCGTGTACCAGCTCCGCGTCAACGGCCGGCGGGTGGGCGACGAAGAACTGGCACCCGGCTGGACGGAGTACGGCACCCGCCTGCTCTACCAGACCCACGACGTCACCGGTTCGCTGGCGGCGGGGGAGAACGTGCTCGCGGCCGTGCTGGCGGACGGCTGGTACAGCGGCTACGTCGGCTTCGACCCCGGCCGGGCC
>DASQDS010000850.1:0-2012 GCA_035634075.1 Pilimelia sp.
GCGCAGGCGCGTACGCACGGGGCGGTGGTCCGGTCCCTCGCCGACCACGCCGGCCGGCGGCGTGCGGTGCCCGGCCTGGACTCCCTGGGCGAATTCGGCGAGGGGGTGCGCCACCTGGCCACCCGCAAGCTGACCCGCCAGCGGCTCGCCGAACTGGTCGCGCTCGAGGCGGTGGAGCACCTGGCCATCAACCCCGAACAGGCCTTCGACGCCGCCTCCGCCCGCGCCGCGGCCCCGCTGGACATGGGCCTCGCGGAGCGCGGCCTGCCCGTCCGGGTCCTGGGCGTTCCGCCGGCCGACGGTGACTCGTGGCCGGCGTCCGACCCGCTCGCCCGCTTCCCGAACTGGCGGGCCCGCGAGGCACTCACCGTGCCGATGAAGCTGTTCGTCATCGACCACCGCATCGCGATCTTCCCCGCCGACCCGCGCGACCTCGATCGCGGCTACATCGAGGTCACCCAGCCCGCGGTCGTGCGGGCGCTGGTGCAGCTCTTCGACCAGCACTGGGCCACCGCGACCGACCTGCGCCGGTCCGGCCTGCCGGCCATCGACCTCTCCCACCGCGAACGGGAGCTCATCGACCTGCTCGCGACCGGCCACACCGACCTGTCCGCCGCCCAGCAGATGCGGATCAGCGGCCGGACAGTGACCAACATCATGCGCAACCTCATGGACCGCCTCGGTGTGGAGAACCGGTTCCAACTCGGCCTCGCCCTCGGCTCGCTCCGCGCAGTTGACCTTGCACAGCTCACACCACCCGTCTCAGAGGAGTCCACGTCCTGATGTTCCACCGCCGCCGTACGCTGGCTGTCCGCCTCGTCCCCGCCGTCGCCGTCCTGCTCGCCCTCGCCGGCGTCGTCCGGCCCGCGCTCGCCACCGACCCCGTCGACGACCCGCAGGGCCCGACGGTCACCGCGCCCGCCGGCAAGGAGCCCCCGCAGCAGTACCGGTTCTGGCCGTACCGGCAGATCTGCACGGAGAGCGCGCTCACCGGCGGCCAGATCACCACCGGCGGCACCGCCGCCACGGTGTCCGTGCAGGGCTGGATCCGCCCGTGCGCCGGGCAGCACACCAACGACGCCCGATACGGCCTGGTGTACGAGGTCCGCGGTCACCTTCTCGTCGACCTCATGAAGCGCTACGACTCCGAGACCGGCACCACCACCATCCGCTTCGACGCTGCGGTGCCGGCCGGCGTGCCGGCCGACGCGGCGGTCCCCGTGTGCCTCGTCGACTACGGCCAGGGCGACGCCTTCCAGCAGTTCGTCCAGCCCGTGGCCTGCGCCGTCGTCACCGCCGGCACCGGCGGGCGGGCCGCGTTCACCCGGGTGCCGACCGCCGACCCACAGGTGTCGCGCCTGCGCACGATCCGGAACACCCCGTCACCCGACGGCACGCAGAACCCCTGCGGCACCTGTGCCTGATCTTCGGCTCCCCGCCCCGGGCGGGTTGCCGTAAACAGAAGGGCGGAGACGGGCGTTTCGAACTTCCTTGGCGTCGACCGCCGTCATGTGGTTGCATCCCTCGACGGGTTACACGGGGGTGTCAACCGCCGGCGGATCAGCGGCGCTCGTCCTCAGACGTCGGCAGACGTGACTGTGGACAGTGGGGCTCGAGCCGCCCGCTCCGCTCCCGCACGCTGAAATCTGGTCCGCGATGTCGGGGGAGGAACGGTGCCTACGGGTTCGTCACAGCTCGCGTCGGTGCCGCGCGGGGCGGCGGTGCCGTCGCTTGTCCGGTGGGGCTTGTCGAGCGACGCTGACCTGGTGTTCCGCACGATCGTGACGATGGGGGCGCGGTCGGCGCGGTTGTTGGGTACGGAGCTGGGGTTGCCGGCGCGGCGGGTCGACGACGCGTTGGCGGAGTTGCGCACGGCGGGGGCGGTGACGCCGGTGCTCGGCGGGGGCCGCTCGGGTGGGCGCGGGCAGTTGTGGTTGGTGCGGTCGGCGACCGAGGCGGTGGCCAACGTGCGGGCGCGCCGGTTGCGGCATGTCAACCGGGAGGCGCAGGCG